>JACNGB010000019.1 GCA_014384345.1 Candidatus Thioglobus pontius | reverse complement strand
ATTGTCATGACGGTACTTTAACAGGTTTTTATTCATGCTTAAGTTGTCTTGACCCATTCTTTTTATTAATAAATAGTAGGGGTAATCATGAGTTTAACGGTATATCTTTCTGGTGAAATACATACAGACTGGAGGCAACGTCTAAAAGAGGGGTGTGAAGCACATAATTTAGCCATTACTTTTACCTCTGCTGTCACAGATCATGAGGCTAGTGATGCCGCAGGCGATGTTCTTGGTGTAGAAAGTGTAGGATTTTGGCGCGATCATAAATCTGCAAAGGTTAATGCAATACGCACCAAGACTTTGATTGAAAATTGTGATGTGGCTATCGTGCGTTTTGGAGATAAATACAAACAATGGAATGCTGCTTTTGATGCTGGGTATTGCGCAGCGCTGGGTACGCCGTACATAACACTTCATAATGAAGACATCATTCACCCACTTAAAGAGGTTGACGGGTCAGCTATGGCGTGGGCTACCACACCAGAACAGGTGATTGAAATTTTAAAATATACGCTAACTAAAGAATAATTCTAATTTATTGCTCGATTCTAATTGCTAATAATTAGGGTGAGAATGTAATAAGTTATAAAGGATGGGTATGAAAACATATAAAGGATCTTGTCATTGTAAGGCGATAACTTTTTCATTTGATTACGGAGCGATTGAAAGCGGCTTAAGGTGTAATTGTTCAATCTGTCGTAGAAAAGGTGCGCTAATGTCAGCATTTACACTTGCACCCGATGAAATAAATATTGAGTCAGAAGATGGCAAATTAAGCTTATACCAATTCGACACTAATATAGCGAAACACTATTTTTGTAGTTCATGTGGCATATACCCATTTCACGAAACCATGAGAAAGCCAGGGCATTACCGTATAAATCTAGGCTGTCTTGATAATGTTGATACAAACGCAATTAAAGTAGAAATATTTGACGGAAAAAGCCTTTGATTAAAAGCATCTAAACAAGCAAAGCAGCGGACAGCTAAAGCTGCTCGCTGCTTTGGGCGTTAAAAAATCAAGAATTGTTATCCTGTGTTTTAATTAATCAACCCAAGCTCTAGCATTTTCAAACATTCTCATCCATGGGCTGCGCTCATTCCAATCTTTCGGGTGGTGTGAGTTTTGCACTGCTCTGAAAACGCGCTCAGGGTGTGGCATCATAATGGTAACGCGCCCTGAATCATTGGTAACACCAGCAGTAGCTTGCTCTGATCCATTTGGATTGTGCGGGTAGGCTTGCGTGGTTGCACCGCTGTGATCAACATATTGCAGGGCGATATTGTTTGCAGAGCCGTTGTTAAAGCTTGCTCGGCCTTCGCCGTGTGCAATGGCAATTGGCATGGTTGAACCGGCCATATCTTTTAAGAAGATAGAGTTTGATTCGCCAATTTTAACGCTTGAGAAGCGCGCTTCAAATTGCTCTGATGTATTGCGATTAAAACTTGGCCAATTTTGTGAGCCTGGGATAATTTCAGTAAGGTTTGAGATCATCTGACAACCATTACAAACACCTAAAGCAAAGCTGTCTTCACGGTTGAAGAAGGCTTCAAACTCGTCTTTAGCGCGAGCATTGTAAAGAATTGAACTTGCCCAACCTCTGCCGGCGCCAAGTACGTCACCGTATGAGAATCCACCACAAGCTACTAAGCCTTTGAATTCATCCAAAGATAATCTGCCCGATAAGATGTCGCTCATGTGTACGTCAATTGCATCAAACTGCGCTTTATCAAACGCCGCACCCATTTCTACTTGGCCGTTTACGCCTTGCTCTCTAAGGATGGCAATTTTTGGCTTAACGTTGGTTTTAATATAAGGGCTAACGATAGACTGATTAAGATCAAAACTTAGGTCTGTTTTAATGCCGTCTGTTGATTGGCTGATAGCATCAAATTCTTGCTGAGCACACTCAGGGTTGTCTCTAAGTTTGGCAATTTCGTAAGAGGTAGTTGACCAAAGTGTTTGCAAAGCAGCACGAGGCTGGCTGTATATGATTTGGCCATTGTTGATGATTTCAATAGTGTCTGAGTTATTAAGCGTTGCAATTGAATGCATACAAGACTCAAGGCCTGCTGCTTTTAAAGCATCAGCAACGACATTTTTGTTTTCAGATTTAACCTGAACAACACAACCAAGCTCTTCGTTAAATAGGCTTTCAATGCTAGTGTCTGTATTGATGGTAAGGCCTGTGTGTGAGGCAAACGCCATTTCTAATAAAGTAGTGATAACGCCGCCATCACTACGATCGTGATAAGCGCTAATTAGGCCGTCTTTATTAAGTTGGTTAATGGTGGTGAAGAATGATTTAAACACGGCGCTATCGTCAAGATTTGGTGCAATATCACCAACTTGATTGTACACTTGCGCTAGACACGAACCACCCATGCGATTTTGGCCAAAGCCTAAGTCGATTAGTAGCAGTTCAGAACCTGAATCAGTTTCTAATAAAGGCGTTTTTTGTAATCTAACATCTGGCGTTTTTGAAAAGGCTGTGATGATTAATGATAAAGGTGAAGTAACTGATTTGTCTTCTGCGTTTTCCTGCCAAGAGCTTTTCATGCTCATCGAGTCTTTACCCACTGGCACAGTTAAGCCAAGCTCAGGGCATAAATCCATACCTACGGCTTTAACAGCTTCAAATAGTTTGGCATCTTCGCCTTTGTGGCCAGAAGCGCTCATCCAGTTAGCACTCAGGCTAATGTCATGAATATCTTCCACGTAACCACCTAGCATGTTGGTTAAAGATTCACCAATGGTCATACGTGCTGCTGAATTTGCATCACACAAAGCTAGTGGCGTGCGCTCACCCAAAGACATAATCTCGCCTTTAAAGCCAACATAATCAGAAATAGAAATAGCACAATCAGCTACAGGCACTTGCCACGGACCCACAAATTGATCACGTGCTACCATGCCAGTAATGCTTCGATCACCAATAGTGATTAGGAAGTTTTTGCTGGCAACGGTAGGTAGTTGCAAAATTCTACTGATGGCATCATCAAGATTAATGTTGCTGGTATCTAGTGGATTTAGCTTAATATTTTGCGTTACTGCTTCAATGTTGGTTTTAGGCGGGTTGCCTAATAACACAGACATTGGCATATCAATTGGTGTGTCGTCAAATAGTTCGTCGCTTAATACCAGCTCTTGTTCTTTGGTTGAATCACCCAGTACGGCAAATGGTGCGCGTTCACGCTCACAGATTTTTTTGAATAAGTCTAAGCTTGATGGGGCAATGGCCAGAACATAACGCTCTTGAGATTCGTTACACCAGATTTCAAGTGGTGACATTTGGTTGTCATCATTCGGAATGTTTCTTAGTTCAAATCGACCACCACGCCCTGAATCGTTTACTAACTCAGGCAGGCCGTTTGACAGGCCACCTGCACCGATGTCATGAATAGAGATAATAGGGTTGCCATTGCCTAAGTTGGCACAACGATCAATGACTTCTTGTGCGCGTCTTTCCATCTCAGGATTGGCACGCTGAACTGAGGCAAAGTCTAAGTCTTCGCTTTGCTCGCCACTCTTGATACTAGAAGCAGCGCCACCACCTAAACCAATAAGCATGGCAGGGCCACCTAAAACAATAATTTTACTGCCAACAGGGATTTCACCTTTTTGAATGTGTTGCTCTTGAATGTGTCCTAAGCCACCAGCCAGCATGATTGGCTTGTGGTAACCACGAACATCGCCATCAGGCATTTGTTGCTCATAGCTACGGAAATAGCCTAACGTGTTTGGACGGCCAAATTCGTTGTTAAATGCTGCTGCACCAATTGGGCCTTCAAGCATAATGTCAAGTGCTGAGACGATTTGCGAAGGTTTGCCGTGATCTTTTTCCCAAGGTTGAGTGGCGTTATTAATTTTTAAGTTAGAAACGCTAAAGCCACATAAACCAACTTTAGGTTTAGAGCCTTGTCCTGTTGCGCCTTCGTCTCGAATCTCACCACCCGAGCCTGTTGCTGCACCTGGGTGTGGGGCAATGGCAGTAGGGTGGTTGTGTGTTTCTACTTTCATCAAGATAGCGCGGTGCTCTTTTGAGCTGACGTATTTGCCGTTTTCATCTGCATAAAAGCGCTCACCTTCATAGCCTGCCATAACCGCTGAGTTATCTGAATAAACACTCAATAAACCTTCAGGGTGTTTGTGATAGGTGTTTCGAATCATGGCAAACAAGCTCTTAGCTTGTTTTACATCATCAATTTTCCAATCAGCGTTAAATATTTTATGGCGACAATGTTCAGAGTTTGCTTGTGCAAACATCATTAATTCAATGTCGGTTGGGTTGCGTTCAAGCTTGGTAAAACTATCTACTAGGTAATCAATTTCACCGGCTGATAATGCTAAGCCTAATTCAGTGTTTGCTGTTTCAAGTGAGGTTTTCCCTTGAGAAAGAATGTCAATACTGGTAAATGGCTGTGGCTCAAAATTATCAAAAATAGTGTGCGCATTTTCAATTGAATCAAGCAGTGATTCTGTCATCTTATCCATTAAGCAATTAAGTACAGCTTCTGTATTGCTAATTTCATGGTTTAGATGATAAATAATGCCGCGCTCTACGCGATTAATTTGGTTGATATCACACAGGTGAGCGATATCTGTTGCCTTAGAAGACCAAGGTGAAATTGTGCCTAATCTTGGTATAACAATAATACTTTGCGCGTCAGAAGTGGCGTTCAAAGCATTGGTGTAATTTAAAAGATGATCTAAATGCTGAGCTTGCTCATCAGATAAAGCAGAATTTAAATCTGCAAAATGGATGAATTCTGCACTTAATAGCGCTAAACCAGACTGTGCTTGAGACAGCTTTTTGTTTAATGCTTCTTGTCTAAATGCGCCTAATGCACTAATACCTTGGTGGATGTGAATCATAGTTGTGCCATAACCTCGTCAGAAATATCAGCGTTGTGATAAACCTCTTGTGTGTCGTCTAAATCTTCTAAGCGATCAATTAATTTCATAAATTTTTCAGCATCTTGCAGGTTAAGCTCTACCCGTGTTGAAGGCTCCATGGTTACTTGTGAATGCGTAGATTCAAGACCCGCATCAGTCAGCGCATCTTTAACCGTGAAGAATTCTTCAGGGGTGGTGATCACATCAATTGAGCCATCTTCGTTAGTAACAACATCTTCAGCGCCACTATCTAGTGCTACTTCCATGATTTGATCTTCATCGCCAGATTCAAAACTGATAAAACCTTGCTTGGTGAATAAATAATTAACTGAGCCATCAGTGCCTAAGTTGCCACCATGTTTGGTAAAGGCATGGCGCACATCAGCAACCGTACGATTGCGATTGTCAGTTAGCGTATCAACCATAATTGCTGTACCTGCAAGGCCGTAACCTTCATAACGCACCTCATCATAGTTTTCACCTTCAAGATCGCCTGAGCCACGTTTAACTGCATTTTCAATGGTATCACGCTTCATGTTGGCAGCTAGTGCCTTATCAATTACCATTCTAAGGCCTGGGTTATTTTCAACTACACCACCACCTGCTTTAGCGGCGATAACGATTTCCTTAATAAGCTTGGTAAAGATTTTTCCACGTTTGGCATCCTGTGCGCCTTTACGGTGTTGAATGTTGTGCCATTTACTATGTCCAGCCATGAAGTTGTCTCCAGTTTTTAAGTTTGTTAAATTTTACCTTATGCGGTAAAGTCGAGTAATTTTTGTATTGAGTTTTGCGCTTGATGATTAACTGAAGCGTCAATTTTTATCTCATTATTGCCTGTTTTTAATGTGTTTAGGCAGTTCTCTAAATTGTTCATTGCCATCCATTCGCAGTGCGCACAAGATACACAATCTGCGCCAACGCCAGCGGTTGGTGCTTCAATTAATGTTTTATGAGGGGCAACTTCACGCATCTTATGAAAAATACCATTATCAGTGGCAACAATAAAGACTTGTTCATCTCGATCACGTACAGCGTTAATCAGAGCGGTGGTTGAGCCAACAACATCGGCCAAATCAACCACAGATTGTGGTGATTCTGGATGTACTAAAATAGCGGCGTCTGGATGGTACGCTTTCAAATTTGCTAAAGCATCAGCCTTAAAGCGCTCATGAACCACGCAAGAACCTTGCCAAAGTAGCATGTCAGCACCTGTTTCTTGTTGAACATAATTGCCTAAGTGTTTGTCGGGCGCCCAAAGAATTTTTTTTCCTTGGTTTTTTAAATGCTCAATAACCTTAAGTGCACTGCCTGAAGTGACCACCCAATCAGCACGTGCTTTAACTTCAGCGCTAGTATTGGCATAGACCACGACAGTTCGCTCAGGATGTTGATCGCAGAATTTTGAAAATTCATCAATTGGGCAATCTTCATCTAAAGAGCATGTGGCTTCTGTGTCTAGCACTAACACGGTTTTTTCAGGAGAAAGGATTTTGGCCGTTTCACCCATAAATTTAACACCAGCCACGACAATGGTATCAGCATCAGAATTTTGACCAAAGCGCGCCATTTCTAAAGAATCTGAAACAATGCCGCCTGTTGCTTCAGCCAGCGTTTGTAATTCAGAACTGACGTAATAATGCGCTACCAAAACGGCATTATTAGCGGTTAATTCAGCCTTAATTTGATCGGTAATACTACTCACAAAAATTTAGTCTTTTTTCGGTAAACTCACTTGTACACTAAGTTCACGAAGCACTTTTCTTGGCACTTCAGCTGGTGCATCGGTTAATAAACAAGCGGCTGTTTGTGTTTTAGGGAAGGCAATTACATCACGAATAGAGTCGCTGCCTGTCATGATCATTACTAAACGATCAAGGCCAAACGCCATGCCGCCATGCGGTGGACAACCGTACTCAAGTGCATCTAGTAAGAAGCCAAATTTATCTTGTGCCTCTTCGTCAGAAATACCTAGTAGTTTTAAAACAGTTTGTTGCATCTCTACTTGATGGATTCGAATTGAACCGCCGCCTACTTCTGAGCCATTAATGACTAAATCGTAAGCTCTTGATAGGGCAGTTGCCGCTGTTTTTTCTAAGGTGCTAGCATCAACACTTGGTGCGGTGAACGGATGGTGGATGGCGCTTAATGAGCCGTCATCGTTTTGATCAAACATTGGGAAGTCGATTACCCAAATTGGCGCCCATTCTTTTTCATACAGGTCTAAGTCTTTAGCCAGTTGTTCACGCAAATTGCCTAGTGCCTCATTAACAATTTTGGTTTTGTCAGCGCCAAAGAAAATGATATCGCCTGTTTGGGCGCCAGTCATTTCAATTACTTTGGCGGTTATTTCATCGCCTAAGAATTTTAAAATTGGAGAGGCTGGACCATCTTCATTGAGTTTAATATAAGCCAAGCCTTTGGCGCCGTAAATGCTAACGTATTTTGTGTACTTATCAATTTTTTTACGGCTAATGCTTGCACCGCCCGGTACGCGAAGTGCGGCAACGCGAGAGTCGTCATTGCTAGCAGGGCCAGAAAATACATTAAAGTCAACACCTTGCATAAGCTCATCCATATCAGTCATTTGCATAGGGATACGCATATCAGGGCGATCAACACCGTATAAATGCATGGCATCAGCATAGGTAATTTGCGGGAAGTTGTCGCCCAAGTCAACATCAATGGCGTGTTTAAACATGCCGCGAGTCATTTCTTCCATCATCGCCATAATTTCAACTTCATTCATGAATGAAGTTTCAATATCAAGCTGAGTAAACTCAGGCTGGCGATCTGCACGCAAATCTTCGTCTCTAAAACACTTGACAATTTGATAGTAGCGCTCAAAACCCGACATCATTAAGAGTTGTTTGAATAACTGTGGTGATTGAGGTAGGGCAAAAAACTCACCTGGATGGGTGCGTGAAGGTACTAAGTAGTCACGCGCACCTTCCGGTGTGGCCTTGGTTAAAAATGGTGTTTCAATGTCTAAAAAATCATTGTTATCCATAAACTCACGCATAAAGTGCGTGACTTTAGAGCGAAGTCTCATTCGTTTTTGCATGGCGTCGTTACGTAAATCAAGGTAGCGATATTTCAATCGAACTTCTTCCGAGGTGTCAGTTGCATCAATCTGAAAAGGCGTAGGTTTGGAGGTGTTAAGAATCTCAATTTTGTCAGCAACAATCTCAATTTCACCTGAGGCTAGTTTTGGATTAGCTAAGCCTTCGCCTCTGGCAATCACCGTACCAGTAACTTTTAGTACAAATTCATTACGAATGGTTTCAGCAGTTGCAAAATCAGCATTATCCGGGTTAATAACAACTTGAGCGATACCGCGTTTATCACGCATATCTAAAAAGATCACGCCACCATGGTCACGACGACGATTTACCCAGCCACATATTTCTACCGTTTGATCGATGTTGTCTTTGTTTAATTCGCCACAATAATTCGTTCTCATATTTTTATCCTTTGTTTGGTTCTACCACACCGGTAGAGATGATTAGTTTAAATGCTTCATCAACACTCATGTCTAGCTCAATCACGTCACTTTTGGGTAGCATGATAAAAAAACCAGAGGTTGGGTTGGGTGTTGTTGGCACATAAATATTAATAATTTCTTGCCCAATTTTTTCCTCTACTTCACCGTGGTAATTGCCAGTTTGAAAGGCGATAGTCCACATACCTTTACGCGGGTATTCGACCAATAGGGCTTTTTTGAAGCTATTGCCTGATGGGCTAAGAACGGTATCAGAAAGTTGTTTTAGTGCTTTGTAAATGCCGCGAAATCCTGGGATTTTATCTAAGAGTTTTTCCCATAATTCAATAATTTTTCGACCAATAAAGTTATTAACTAAGATACCGGTAACGATAATAATTAATAACACCCAAACAATACCAGAGCCTGGAATGGCACGCTCTAAATTAAATAAAGATTCAGGCAGGTATTGTGCAGGCACAATATCGTTGACTAGCTCCAAAAAGAACTTGATAACAACAATGCTTAGGCCTAATGGAATCCAAAAAAGCAGGCCAGAAATAAAATAGTTTCTTAGGTTTTTCAACGCTTAGGGTTAGGTGACAATAAAAACACTCATTTTAGCATAAGCTAGCCCTAGATTAAATGTCCTCTTCTGCTCGTAGAGTGAGGATTTCATAGCCATCTTTAGTTACTAAAATGGTGTGTTCCCATTGTGCCGATAATGAGCGGTCTTTGGTGGTCACTGTCCAGCCATCAACCTTGGATGTGGCTACCTCATAACCGCCAACATTCACCATTGGCTCAATGGTAAAGGTCATGCCTTCTTCCAAAATTGGGCTGGATGCGACGTTACCATCGTCGTAATGTACGACTTGCGGCTCTGAGTGAAATTTTAAACCGATGCCGTGACCACAATAGTCATGCACAATAGAGTAGTTATTAGCTTGTGCATGCGCACCAATGGCACGGCCAATTTCACCTAACTGAATACCGGGCTTAACTTTCTTAATGCCAACATACAAGCATTCTTGAGCCACTCGACAAATACGTTGTGATTTGACACTGACCTTGCCAATTGTAAACATTTTAGAGGTGTCACCATGGTAGCCATCTTTAATAACGGTAATATCAATATTAACAATATCACCTTTTTTTAAGCGCTTGTCTGAAGGGATGCCGTGACACACTACGTTGTTAATACTGGTACAAATTGATTTTGGAAAACCGTGATAATTCAGTGGTGCAGGAATAGCTTTTTGCACATCAATGATATAGTCATGGCATAGTTTATCCAGTTCGTCAGTGCTAACACCTGCCTTAACATAGGGCGAAATCATATCAAGCACGTCGGCTGCCAAGCGTCCAGCCACACGCATTTTTTCTATTTCATCTGACGATTTGATATCAATAGCCATAATCTATTTTCCTAGGTTTGTGGCGCGCGCCTCTAATGTGGCAATACGATCTTCAATAGGCGGGTGGGATGAAAACCAAGTGGCAAAGCCTTTTTTATCATCAATGCCAAAAGCAGCCATTTGCTCAGGTAGTGCTTCAGGCTCAACTTGTCCAAGACGCTTTAGAGCGCCAATCATATTTTGGTGTCCGGCTAAATCTGCACCACCCGTATCGGCAACAAATTCGCGCTTACGAGATACATACATGACAATTATGGAAGCTAAGATAGAGAGTACAATTTGTGCAAATAAAGTAGTAACAAAATAGCCAATACCGTGACCACGATTGTTCTTTAGAATAACACGATCAACAAAATGGCCAATGACACGTGAGAAGAAGATCACAAAAGTATTAACAACACCTTGGATCAGTGTGAGGGTAACCATGTCACCATTGGCCACATGGCTCATTTCATGGCCAACCACCGCTTCTATTTCGCCTTTATTCATGTTATCTAGTAAGCCTTGAGAAACAGCAACTAGCGCTTTATTTTTACTAGCACCTGTGGCAAATGCATTCATTGAGGCAGAGGGGAAAATTGCCACTTCCGGCATTTGAATGCCAACGATTTTTGACTGGCTTTCAACAGTTGCCATTAGCCATTTTTCAAGATTAGTGGCTGGTGATTCAATCACGACGGCGCCGGTCATGCGCTTGGCTGTCCACTTGGAAATGGCTAACGAAATAAATGCGCCACCGAAACCAAACACAGCTGAAAAGATGAGTAATGCATTCAGATCAAGATCTGACCCATTTTCAGCCAAAATACCTTCAACACCTAATAAGCTTAGTGTGATGCTAAGCAAAACCAGGATAGCAATATTGGTCATTAAAAATAAAAATATTCTACGCATGAGTTTCCTTTTAAATTCAGATAGTAAGTAATAGATAGGGATTTTATCATCTAGATTCAAGTCAATTGGCGTACAATTATTAGCATGATTAGAATTTTATTTTTGTCGTTGTTATTGTTATCAGGTTGTGAAGATCAAAAAAACACAGCAGATATAACGCTAAAATCTCCTGTGCCTATTGCCCCTGAAAAACATAAACATCAAAAGCTAGACGAGCCTGCGATTTGTGCAGAGTTATCAGTGGCAGAATGTTTACGAATTATTATTCCAGCTATTTGGGATAGAGAAGTGGAGCGAGATTGCTCTTAATTTAAAATTTTAGTTGATCTTCATCAGGCAGAGTAATGTTGATTGGTTGTTGATCAATCGGGCAATTAAACGCTAAATTAATGGCTTGAAGTTGCAAATCTTCTGGATGATTTTTCTTGGCAGTGCCGTATAAACGATCACCAATAATAGGAAAATCTATCTCACTTAAGTGTTTTCTAATTTGATGTTTTCGGCCGGTTTCAATGTGCACGCTAAGCAAAGATTTTTGCTCATTTTGTACAAGCTTAGTGATGTGGCTTAATGCATGTTTGCCATCAATATCAGATGTTAAGCTGATTTTTTTATGAGGAAAATCTCCCGATACGATCGCTAGATATGTTTTTTTAATTAGTCTATCAGCAAATAATGTTGACAGCGCTTTGGCCATGGCTTTTGAGTGGGCTATTAACATGATTCCGCTGGTTGCACGATCAAGGCGGTGCACTAAAAAAGTGGGTCGATCTAGTTTTTTCTCAACCAATCTGGTGAGTGCGCAATGATCCCCCCATTTTGACCCCTGAGAAAACACCCCTGCTGGTTTAAACCAGATGCTGTAGCTTTTTTTATCCAGAAGCAAGGTGGGTTGTGTTGGTATTGCGGATAAAATTTTTTCATTAAAGTAAATAAATACTTCGTTACCAACTTTAAGTGGCTTTTTAACGCGACGAATGCGGTTAGTTTTTTTACCCGCCTTAAGCCAAACACAGCCTTTATCTAGAGCAGTTTTAAGTACTTGTTTAGAAAGGCTTGTTGCGTCAACTAAAGCATCAATCAGTAATTGATTTTCAGTTTTAATGGTAATTTTTCTTTCAATCACTTTGTTGCTTGCATGCTTGGCTATAAATTAAAATCATACCTATGAATACACAAACAATATTTATTTTTAAAGATTTAGATATTCGCGGCCAGCATATTGCATTAAACGATGCTTGGCAGGCAATGATCCATAATCGAGGCTATTCCTCTTTGGTTCGTCAACTATTTGGCGAGCTAAGTGCCTTGGGAATTTTTCTGGCCAATGGCATGAAGCATCAAGGTAAATTAACCCTGCAAGTACAGGGCGATGGCATGGTTAATTTATTGCTAGTTGAGGTAACTAACGATTTAAAAATTCGAGGTATGGTGCGCTCAGAGGGCAGCATAACAGCTGATCATTCTTTAGATGAAATCTTAGGAGAAGGTCAAATTGTGGCCACTTTGTATAATGCACAAACAGACCACAGTTTTCAGTCTCTAGTGCCTAGAAATGCCAAAGGATTGATCAATACGTTTGAGGATTATTTTTCACAATCAGAGCAATTAGAGTCTAAATTGTGGGTAAGTTCAACCGCTGATAATTTGAGTGCAATGTTGTTACAAAAACTACCTGAAGCGGATCAACATGATGATGAAGGTTGGCACAGGGTAGGTGTATTAGCCAACACAATAACCAATCAAGAGTTAAATGAACTATCGGTTGAATCGCTACTACATCGCCTATTCCATGAAGAAACACTAGAATTATTTGATGCCAATACAGTGACGTATGAATGCACAAAAGATCGCCAACGTTTTGAAAAAATTATCTTTGATTTGGGCGAGCAAGATGCTCGTGCTTTGCTAAAAGAGCGTGGAGAAATAGCCATTCACAATGAAATTTGTAACGAGCATCTATTCTTTGATGAACAAGATGTTGATCGAATTTTTAATACTTAGATTAATTAATAATGAAAAATATAATTTGGACAAAGCCTAATTGCTCATACTGTTCTCAAGCAAAAGAAATGCTAGATGAAGAGGGTATTGAATACGAAGTTCGTTTGGTGGATGAAGTTAATTGGACGAATGGTGACATGCTTAAAATGGCACCTAATGAGCTGACTTATCCGCAAGTTTTCCTCGGTGAAAAGCATGTGGGTGGGTGTGATGATCTTGAAGCCTATTTGATGCTCAGAGAAATGGGTATAGATACATAAGTGCACGCAAAAGTGCACTTTATTAGAAAAAGTACCTACAATCAGACATAAAAAAAGGCCGCAAGGCCTTTTAAAATATGGGGCGAGAAACGGGGTTTGAACCTACAATTGCATCCACAATATCCTTGTATATACCACTACTAAGGCATTTTTAAAATTCAACTTGGTATGTTTTGGTAGGCATGTTGTCAAAATGTTGTCATCGAAATATGTCAAGTTTTATGTATAAAAAACTTGACATTATTGCAGCGAATCTGTATCTTGTAACAGTATGAATATTGCCAAGAAAATAAAAGACGATATACAACGATTCAAATTAGGATCTACATTTGGATATGGAGATTTTAACGTGCCTGCAGAAAAATTAACAACAGCGGCTAAAGCTGTTGAACGGTTGCTGAAGAAGGGAGTGATTAAAAAACTATCAAAAGGGACTTTTTACAAGCCAAAAAAAACATCATTTGGAAATCTTACTCCGTCAAACAATGACGTGATAAAACCTTACTTGTTTGATAACAATAAGCGCATTGCTTATATTACCGGGAATTACCTTTACAATAATCTTGGTTTGACTACGCAAATCCCAAGTACGATTAAAATTGCGTCGTTAAGCAAAAGAATAACGATTAACAAGGGCACTGTAAAAGCTAAACCAGCTAAAAGCTATGTTGAAGTGACTGATAGTAATTATTATTTATTGGGCTTGCTAGATGCATTAAAAGATTTTAATAATATCGCAGATTTAGATGGTAGTTTGGCTATAAAAAGATTAATTTTTTTAATACAGTCATTAGATCAGAGGCAATCCAAAAATATTTTGAAGTGTGCTTATAAATACCCACCAAGAGTCAGAGCTGTATTAGGAGCGATTCTTGAATTTATACAAGCAGATATTTTGCTAGATAAGCTTAAGCTAAGCTTAAACCCTTTAAGTAATTATCATTTTTATATTAAAGATGAAAATCTACCAACAATGAAAAACTGGAATATTAAATGAACCTACATACAAATAGAGATCTGTTTAAACAAGCTATCGTTATCACTGCTCAAAAAATTCAGTTACCAGAAATTTATGTAGAAAAAGATTACTGGGTTACATTTGCCTTGCATAGTATATTTCACTCAAAATTAAAGAACAGTGTAATTTTCAAGGGTGGCACTGCCTTGTCAAAATGTTATGGCATGATTGATCGCTTTTCTGAAGATATAGATTTGGTTTTATTGCGAGATGGTAGTGAAAGTAGTAATCAGCTTAAAAATAAATTAAAAGCAGTATCGGAATTAATTTCTGAACAAATACCAGAAGTTGAGCGTATTGGAATTACCAACAAAAAAGGCATGATTAGAAAAACTGCGCACAATTATCCAAAGGTTTTCAAAGGTGAGTTTGCTCAAGTAAGAAATGATATTATCATTGAGACAGGCTGGCTTGGATCATCTGAACCTTATGAGGCTAAATCGATTCAGTCTTACATTTATGATGCAATAGTGGATAGTGATGTAGATGGTGTTATTGAAAAATTTGATTTATCACCGTTCACGGTAAATGCTTTATCTATTAGCAGAACTCTTTGTGAAAAGATAATGAGCTTAGTGCGCTTTTCTTGTGGGCAAGATCCAATTAAGGATTTGAATAATAAAATACGACATATTTATGATATTCATCAATTGTTAAATAATAATCAATTAAGTGATTTTTTTAATTCTAAAGAATTTGACGGCATGTTAATGCAAGTTGCAATAGAAGACATATCTAGCTTTAAAAATAACAAAGATTGGATATCTGTACATCCAAAAGAGGCGTTAATATTTTCTGATATAGAAAATACTTGGGCAAAGTTATCAAAAACTTACAATACAGATTTTAGTGAATTGGTCTTTGGCAATCTTCCCGCTGAAAAAGACGTTATTGCAACGTTAGCAAAAGTGGCTGGAAAATTGTCAACAATAGATTGGATGGTTTCATCTAGCAATTCTAATTAGTAAATAAATTTTGGGTTGAAGCCCGTTGCTAATTTTCTAACCTTTTTATTTTTAAATGGGTGTAGAAAACCATATATAGTCATGGTTTTAAGGGTTTTTAAGATTGAAAATAAAAAGCTATTTATGGAAAATTCCTGAAATTTTGACGACAAAAAGTTGTCAAAAAAGACAGTGAAAACTTTAAGAAACCCTATCGCAATAGGGTGTGTAATGGGGCGAGAAACGGGGTTCGAACC
>JACNGB010000045.1 GCA_014384345.1 Candidatus Thioglobus pontius | reverse complement strand
CATTTAAGAAATTTGCGAAATTTCTAGTTGTTTGAATTCTTTTAAGCAGCACTGCTTAGCAGGGTTAAGATTTTCACAGTTACAGTAGTTGTGTTTGGTCTGAAATACCACAAAATCCTTTAAAACATTGCCTTTTCCGGCTTTTAGTGCCTCTATATAGGCATTTTCACTAATGTTGAAACAATAGCATAGTGTTTTTTCGTTAATTTTAGTGTTGCAGCAACCCATTTTGATTTTTTCCTAAATTTCTCTGTACAATAATTAGTTCTAATTATAAGGAATATTTATTATGTGGTTAGCAGCATTGGTTAATACGATTATTGTCGCGTTAAGTGTTTTAATTCATTACGAGTTTTTATATCGTGCAACGACATTACTTCCAAAGGTTAATATTAAGCATCGTTTTAGAATTGTAGCCGTTGTTTTTATTGCGCTCATTGCCCATGTGGTTGAAATTTGGTTGTTCGCCATTGCTTATTTTTACATGAGTAAAGATGAAGCTTGGGGGTCAATTCAAGGTAATTTTGATGGCTCACTGATGGACAGTGTTTACTTTTCCTTTACTAATTTTTCCACGTTAGGATTTGGCGATATTGAGCCGTTTGGCGCCATTCGATTTTTAGTGGGTATGGAGGCTTTGGTTGGTTTTGTATTAATTACTTGGAGCGCTTCTTTTTTGTACTTTGAAATGCAGCGTTATTGGGATTCTAAATAATTTCTGCTATTAATTTACTGAGTCTGTTGACAGCACCTTGTTGTGAATCAAAATACTGCTTGGCATTAACGCTCAAGCTTTTTAGTTGTTTTTTGTCAGCTAACAGTTGGGCAATTTGTTCAAATAATTCATCAGCGTTGTTTACTTGAATGCTGGCTTTTTGTTCTAACAAGTCTGCAGATATTTCGGCAAAATTAAATACGGTTGGGCCGAATATTATTGGCTTGGATAATGCAGCAGGTTCCAACATATTATGCCCACCCGTATCATTTAAACTGCCACCCATAAAGACGATATCACTTAGCTCAAAATAGCTCATCATCTCCCCCATAGAATCACCCAAAAGCACATCCGCCTGAGTAGCAGACCTGGCAGCAGATCGACGCTCAACAGTTAGATCATATGATTTAATCAGTTTCTCAACCTGATTAAAGCGTTCAGGATGTCTGGGGACAAAAACCAGTAAAAAATCAGTTTTCCCTTTAAATGTGGACAAACTTTGAAGAATAGTTTTCTCTTCTCCTTCGTGAGTGCTGGCAAAAGTAACAACAGTTCGTGCTTGCGTTATTTTTCCTATGGCTGTGGTGGCAAGACTGTCAGATTTGGGATTTTGATCAAATTTGATGTTGCCTGCATTAACCACCTTATTTTTTGGTGCGCCAAGCTGAATAAAGCGATCTGCTGAATTTTGATTCTGTGTAGCAACCAAAGTTAATTTATTTAACGTTTGTTTAACTAAATTAGCTGTAAATTTTTGGTATTTTTCTAAAGAGCGTTCGGACAATCGAGCGTTAATTAAAATGCTGGGAGTGTTGTATTGCTTTAATGCATGGATTAAATTTGGCCAAATTTCTGTTTCCATAAGAATACACAAATCTGGGTTGATACGTTTAATATAGCGCTTCACAATCAAGCTTTGATCAAAGGGAAAATAATAATGTAGGACTCGTTCACCATAGTGTTGTTTAAGTGCGCTAGATCCCGTTGGTGTGGTAGTAGTGACCAAGATTTGATGCTGAGAATGTTGCTTAATTAGCGTGTCAATTAAGGTGATGGCGGCTCTAAATTCACCCACAGAAACACAATGAATCCAAATAACTGGTGTGTCTATTTTTTGCACAAATCCTAGTCTCTCTAACATTCTTTCTCGGTAGGCTGGCGCCTTGATGGATTTTATAAATAATCGAATAATGAGTAGTGGTAATAATAAATATCCAACTAGGCTGTATAGGGTTCGATTCATTTGTCGGTGGTATAATAGCTTTATTGTATTTTAGCGGTTTTTTATGAAGTTTGTTGATTCTGCCAGTATTCGTGTTGAAGCTGGAAAAGGAGGAGCGGGTTGTTTGGGCTTTCGTCGGGAAAAGTATATTCCTGATGGCGGCCCTGATGGCGGTGATGGCGGTGATGGCGGGCACGTATATTTTCGTGGACAAGAAGGGCTAAATACATTGAGCGAGTTTCGCTTTAATCGTCTATTTAGAGCAAAGAATGGTCAGCCAGGTTCGGGGCAGAATAAACGTGGAAAATCAGCTGACCATCTAACGGTTGAAATTCCATTAGGCACAAAAGTCTATGATCTGGAAACTGATGAGCTCATTGGTGAGATGATTGAACACGAGCAAATGATGCTGGTTGCCAAGGGTGGTTTTCATGGCTTAGGTAATACTCGATTTAAATCAAGTACTAATCGTGCGCCTAGAAAAACCACGCCTGGATCGCTCGGTGAGGTGCGTGAAATTGGCTTAGAAATGAGTGTGATGGCTGATATTGGATTGCTCGGTATGCCTAACGCTGGAAAATCTAGCCTAATCCGTCAAATCTCTAGTGCACGCCCTAAGGTAGCTGATTATCCATTTACCACGCTTCATCCTTCACTGGGTGTAGTGTCTTATTATGATGAGCATATTGTCATGGCAGATATTCCAGGCTTGATTGAAGATGCCAGCGAAGGCGTAGGCCTGGGTTTTGAGTTTTTAAAACATTTGTCTCGCGCCAAGGCGTTATTACATGTGGTTGATATATTGCCTGCGGATGGATCTGATCCTGCGCAAAATTATTTAGCCATTGAACATGAGCTGAAAAAATATGATGCTGATCTGGCAAATAAGCCAAGATTATTAGCGATTAATAAAATGGACTTATTGCCTGAAGAAGATCGCGATAAAATTGTTGAAAAATTACTAAAAACGATTAACTATCAAGGTAATTTTTACACCATATCAGCGCTAAATGGTTTAGGTTGTAAAGATTTGATTGAAGGCTTATTTGATTTTGTTAGGGGCGATAATGAGTAACCAAAAATGGGTAATTAAAATTGGCTCAGCTTTGCTAACTAACGATGGTAAGGGCTTAGACGTGGCAGCTATTGACGCTTGGGTTGAGCAAATTGTTAAGCTTAAGTCGCAATCAATTGATGTTATTTTGGTATCGTCAGGTGCAATTGCTGAAGGCGTTAAGCGCTTGGGCTGGGAGGCTCGCCCCCAGAGTATTCATCAATTGCAAGCTGCTGCCGCTGTGGGGCAAATGGGGCTAATACAAACTTATGAATCCTTATTTGCAACGCACGATATTCACACGGCGCAAGTATTGTTAACACACGATAACTTGGCCAATACTCAACAAAGCGATAATATTTCGGCCACACTTAATGCACTACTTGAATTAGGCACGGTGCCAATTGTTAATGAAAATGATACGGTTGCCACAGAAGAAATTAAATTTGGCGATAACGATACCTTGGCAGCTTTGGTGGCCAATTTGGTGGGCGCTAGTAAATTAATTATCTTGACTGATCAGGGTGGTGTGTATGACGCTGATCCTCGACAGGATGCGAACGCCAGTTTAATCGACAGTATTCAAGTTAGTGATGAAAAACTCACTAAAGTGGCGTCACGATCTGGTGGCTCTTTAGGCTCTGGTGGCATGTATACAAAAGTGTTGGCGGCGCAAACAGCTGCCAAATCAAACACCAATACGGTTATTGCTTCAGGCAGAGAGGTTAACGTACTAACGCGATTAGGTGCTGGTGAGCATGTAGGGACATTAATACATTGCTAGCTTATATCGGACTTGGGTCAAACCTTAACAACCCAAAACAGCAAATTAAAGATGCGGTGATGGCGCTTCATGCATTTGAGGATGTGGAGGTGGTCAATCTATCTAGTTTGTATCAATCGCCACCTGTAGATGGATCAAAGCAGCCAGATTATATTAACGCCATGGTGCAAGTTAAAACGCACTTAACCGCACTAGAATTATTGCACGTTTGCCAGGCTATTGAAACGCAACAGCATCGAGTGCGCGAGAAAAAATGGGGCGCTCGAACCATTGATCTTGATATTATCACTTATGGTGTTCAGGTAGTTGCCTCTAAGCAGTTGGTTGTACCGCATCCGGAAATGATGAATAGGGCATTTGTATTGATTCCATTAGCCGAGCTAGAGGATGATCTAAAAGTGCCAGTATTGGGCCCAATACAAGATCTTATTGCCAAATTGGGCGACTACGAGTTAACCAAGCTATGACCTTAGACGAGCTAAAAACTTTTAAACAGCGAGGCGAAAAAATTACATGCCTAACGGCTTATGACGCTTCATTTGCCAAACTATTTGATGAATGTGGCGTGGATATGATTTTGGTGGGTGATTCTTTGGGCAATGTGATTCAAGGCGGTGAAAATACCTTGGGTGTTTCTATGGAAGATATGATCTACCATACCAGGATAGTTGCCAAATGTGTTCAGAAGGCTTTGTTGATCGCTGATATGCCTTACCAAAGTTATACGAACAGCGAGCAAACCTTGGAAAATGCCCAGCGTTTAATGCGTTCTGGTGCGCAAATGGTTAAATTTGAAGGCGGCTCTGAACATGAAGCATCTTTTAAAATTTTACAAGCTAATAACATTCCAGTTTGTGGCCACTTGGGCTTGCAGCCTCAGTCGGTCATTGAAATGGGTGGCTATAAGGTCCAGGGTAGGGATGATGCGAGTGCTGAAAAAATATTAGCTGACGCCTTGTTATTAGAGTCTTTGGGTGTATCAGTCTTGGTACTTGAATGTGTGCCAGCTCAATTAGCAGCTAAAATCTCTCAACAGCTCAGCATTCCAACTATTGGTATTGGTGCTGGTGTTGACTGTGATGGTCAAGTGCTGGTTAGTTATGACATATTGGGTATTAACACTGACCGTGTGCCAAAATTTGTTAAAAATTTTTTAACAAATAATAATATTCAAGGTGCTGTTAATTCTTTTATTGGCGCGGTAAAAACACAGCGATTTCCAACAAACCAGCACAGTTATTAATTTGTATAGTTTTTAAAAATTATACAAATTATTATACAAAAAGTGTATAATAAATAAAAAATATACAAAAAACTATACGCTATGAATTTTGATTATAAAGGCATCTCGTACACTAAAAAGATTGACGACCTGTTGGCTTACTATAAGACTTCAGTAGCTTTTGCGCAGGCACTTGGCATTACTCGCATGACGTTAGCTGCGTGGCGTGATAACATTCAAAAAATCAAAGTTAAAAATCAAGATAAGATCGACTTACTATGGTGCAAACATGTGTTTTTGCCAACTATTGATGAAAAATCCGAAATCGTAATAGGTGTTGATTTAGGAAGCTTTTTATTTGAGCCAATGATCATGGATAAGACACTTAGGAGAATGGCTGCAGGCTCTCTTGAGATTGAAACAGGTACTAAAGAGCAAGATTTTGATGCAATTGTACTTGATGATATTGTGCCTAATAATTTTTATGCCAGGTCTGTATTAGAAGTTCAAAATATTTATCATATTACTCAGGAGGTTGCTCAAGACTTTCAAGTAGAGATCGATTTGCAAAAAATCAAAGATTGGCACAAAGTGCTGATGCGAGGACTAATCGATAATGCGGGTGAATTTTCTACCAAGCAAAGAGTTTTACCTAATGTAGATACGCAACTTACTCATCCGGACGATATTGAAGAAGAGTTAGAAAATTGGGTAAAAGAATACAGCAACATTCAAAGCTTAAGTGACATTGCAAAGTCACACTACTATTTTGAAATGATTCATCCGTTTAGTGATGGTAATGGGCGTATTGGACGTTTGATTATTCTGGCACAATGTTTGCAAATAGGTATTAAGCCACCAACGATTAATAACAATAATAAAGCGTTGTATTATATTTTGCTCGATTATGCAAAAATAAATCCAACACCATTGGCGTATTTTTTTAAAGCATGTTCAAAATAAAAAATAATGCAAGTTTTTAATACCATTGCAGACCTGCAGGCCACACTCAAAGGTTTACGAGCCAAGGGTGATAAGATTGCCTTTGTGCCAACCATGGGCGGACTGCACCAAGGGCATTTGTCATTGGTTGAACAAGCCAATCAACATGCCGATAATGTCATTGTTAGTATTTTTGTTAATCCTACACAATTTGGTGAAAACGAAGATTTTGAACAGTATCCAAATACTTTAAAGGAGGATTTGAAACAACTTGAAGCCCTTCAAGTGGCAGGGGTTTTTATACCTGATGCTCAGCAGATGTATCCAGATGGTTTTTCCACCAATATAAAAGCTGGTCATTTGGCTGAAGGTTTGTGTGGGGAAAAACGTCCAGGGCATTTTGACGGGGTGGTGCAAGTAGTACATCGATTATTTGAAATCATATCGCCTGATATAGCAATATTTGGTCAAAAAGACTATCAGCAGTTGTTGGTCATTAAGCAGATGGTTAATGAGTATTCGCTACCGATAAACATAATATCTGCAGATATTGTGCGTGAAGCGGATGGTCTTGCCATGAGTACCAGAAATCAATATTTATCAGCTAAAGAGCGTACAGAGGCGGCTAATTTGTATCGAATATTGGTGCAATTAAAGCAAGATGTTTTATCTAATAAGGCAATTGATTCTGCAATACTTAATGCTAAGCAGTCATTAGCAAAGCATTTTAAAGTCGATTATTTATCGGTGTTAGATGCTAATACCCTTAGCGCTACTAGTGATAATACGACGCAAATTGCGATATTATGTGCGGTGTTTTTAGGATCAACCCGCTTGATTGATAATATCATTTTTTACCCAAAACAGAACACATAACCAAAAGGATTTTTATGTTTACGATTACAGACGAAGCGCAAGTGTATGTTGCAGATTTATTTGCCCAACAAGATGATCAAGAATTAGCACTTAAGGTTGGCGTTGAAAAAGCCGGCACACCTGCTGCTACTGTATCATTTAATTTTTGCCACCCTAAAGATTTGACGCCGGGCTATGAAAAGTTCGAATATCAGGGCTTTTTTGCATATATCGATAAAGCTGATTTTTCTTATTTGGAAGAATCTGAAGTGGCGCTAAAAGATGAGGGTACTGGAAAGAAGCTAACCATTACCGCACCTAACGCCAAAGGCGAAGAGCCAAAAGAAGATGCACCGTTAGCTGAGCGAATTAGGTATGTTTTAGCTGCTGAAATCAGCCCGGGCCTAGCATCACATGGCGGCTTTGTTGATTTGGTAGAAATTACGGATAATAACGATGTTATTTTAAATTTCGGTGGCGGTTGTCAGGGTTGTTCTTCGGTTGCCGCTACGTTAGAGCAAGGAGTTGAGGCGCAATTAAGAGCAAGATTCCCAGAAATTAAATCAGTGCGTGATCAAACTGACCACAGTAATACTGACAATGCCTACATGTAAAAACCCTCTAGAGGTTTGAGCTGAATAAGCAGATGGTGTAAACTAGCGCCATGATTATAAAAATAGACGCAACAGAGCAAGAGCGCAAGGCAGCAAAAGCAGCCCATGAGCTATTCACAATTAACGCCATTCTGATCCATGTTATTGGTGGATTGGGGTTAATTAAACTCTTGAATACCAGTATGGATATAGCCATTGGTCTGACCATTGTAATTTCAGCAATGTTAATTATTTACACCTATTTCCGAACCAAAAAAGCCAAAGCTAACGATCCATATCTAGTTTATTTGCATTGGCAGTTGTCACTTAATCGTTATAAAATTTTAATTGCCGCTTATATTTTCTACTTTTTGATTACTTCGTTAGGGTTGCTGATTGGGGATGGTGGCGTGAGTAGCATGGATGGCACTAGCATTACCGGATCGATTATGACTTTATTGGGCACGGTGCCTTTGTTTTTTGCTGTATTGATTTCTGCCGTTTTAGGTTCAGGATCTATGTTTAATGCAGGTCGTGGCGAAATTGATCAAACGTTTGCGCAAAAACATCCTCAATGAATGAATTTAATCTAATTGAAAAATATTTCAATTGGACTAAATTAGATTCAACCACACTTGGTATTGGTGATGATTGCGCGTTGGTTTCAATTGAGCCAAACAATCGGCTGGCAACTAGTGTAGACACCTTGATTGAAGGTGTGCATTTCCCAGAAAACACCTCGCCCGCCGATATTGCACACAAAGCTCTGGGTGTTAATTTGAGTGATTTGGCTGCTATGGGTGCCACGCCTAAATATTTTACTTTGGCGCTAACCTTGCCAGCCTATGACCAGTCTTGGCTTGAGGAATTTTCAGCCTCACTTAAAACACTTGCCAATCAGTACAAAATTGATTTAATCGGTGGTGATACCACCAAGGGTGCGTTGAGTATCACTATTAATGTTACTGGCGTTGTGACGCAAAATCAGGCGCTATTAAGGTCTTCAGCTCGGGTGGGCGACTTAATTTTTGTTTCAAATACAATTGGTGATGCTGCCCTAGCTTGGCAGCAACTTCAGCAAGATATTAAACCAAGTCAACAATTATTAAAGCAATTTAATACACCCAATCCACAAGTGATACTTGGTCAGGCACTACTTGGTGTTGCTAATGCGTGTATTGATCTATCCGATGGTCTAGATCAAGATTTAGGGCACATCTTAAAACACTCTGGTGTGGGTGCAAAGATTAATTTAGCCGACCTGCCGTTGAGTGAAGAGGTGGCAGAATATATTTTAAAAACCAATGACTGGTGTTTGCCATTAGCGGGTGGTGATGACTATCAGTTATGCTTTACAGTTGCACAAGATAAAGTGTCAGAGGTTAAAGCACTAGAAAAAGAATTAGGCATTCAGCTTAATTCAATTGGTTTTATTACTAAAGATATTGGCCTTGAGTATTCAAAAAGACTTGATCAAGCGTGCTCGGCATATCAGCATTTTTAATCAAATTTTTAAGGGGGTGCAGTCTAATTAAACCTCTCGCTTTTCTGCAATCGTTTTACAATCAATACACTCATCAGCGGTTGGGCGCGCCTCAAGGCGGATTAGTGCAATTTCTGCACCACAGGTTTTGCAATAGCCATAATCACCCATTTCAATAGTGTGCAAAGTTTTGTCAATTTTGCCAATTAGTTTGCGCTCACGATCGCGTGTTCTAAGCTCTAGTGCAAATTCCTCTTCTAACGTGGCGCGATCATTGATGTCAGCCACCTGTGTTGAGTCTTCTTGAATGTGATTAATGGTAGATTCAGCATCACTAACTAGTTGATCTCGCCATACATTTAGCTTGTTTTTGAAATGATCAAGCTGAGCGCTGTTCATAAATTCTTCATCCTTCTTAAGCGAATAATGAGGTAGATCTTGATAGTCTGTCTGTGACATGATGTAAGATTAATTTAAAAAAAATATGTTTATACCTAAAGTAACTTAAAATAGCAATTTATTTTTCACATATTTGATTATAAAACTATTATGGCATTAGAAGCATTAATTTTTGACGTTGACGGAACCCTTGCAAACACTGAAAGAGACGGTCATTTGGTGGCCTTCAATTTAGCCTTTAAAGAATTGGGTCTAGATTGGGTATGGTCAAATGAACTCTATCATGAATTGTTAAATGTAACAGGTGGACAGTTACGAATTAAATATTACTTAAGTAAATACAATACATCGTTTCATCACGATGATTTGGATAATTTTGTTGCATCAATCCACAAATTAAAAACCAGTATCTATGTACAACTAATGGATGAGGGTGCGGTGCCATTACGTCCTGGTGTTGAGCGCTTGTTTAACGAGGCAAGGGCAGCAGGTCTGCGCTTGGCTATTGCCACCACAACAACACCCGCTAATGTTGACGCCCTGATCGCCAACACACTAGGCAAAGAAGCGCTTGATTGGTTTGAGGTTATTGGTGCCGGTGATGTAGTGCCCAAGTTAAAGCCAGCAGGCGATATCTACACCTACGTGCTTGATAAAATGAACCTTGATGCTGATAAGTGCCTAGCCTTTGAAGATTCTCAAAATGGCATTATTTCCGCAACCCAAGCTGGCTTAAAAACATTAATCACTGTTAATGAATACACGAATACCCATGAATTCAAGGACGCTTGCGTTGTGTTAAATAATTTAGGTGAGCCGACCAAAGCTTTTGAGGTGATTGAGGGTCATGCCACTGAGGCAAAATTTGTTGATGTGGCTTACTTGCAGGAGCTTCATGCACAGCATTGTTAAGCTTGCGGATAACTCACGTGTTTATGATGTCGTTGAGGTTACACCACTTACCCTGGCGTTTCAATTATCTGAACGCCTAAGTAACAACGTCTATCTAAAGCGAGAGGATGAGTTAGCCATTCACGCTTTTAAGCTTAGAGGCGCTTATCAAAAAATCTCATCATTAACAACTGATCAAGCGGCCAAAGGTGTGGTCGCTTCTAGTGCAGGCAATCATGCTCAAGGCGTGGCATTGTCTGCGCAAAAATTGGGCATTGAGGCTATTATTGTCATGCCGTTATCAACCCCTAAGATTAAAGTTAATGCAGTTGAACAGTTAGGTGCTAAAGTGGTTTTGCATGGTGATGTGTATGATGATGCCTATCACTATGCCAAGCAATTAGAGCAAGAACAAGACTTAATATTTATTCATCCGTATGATGACATTGAGGTGATGGCTGGTCAAGCAACCATTGCCAAAGAGTTGCTAGCGCAATTACCCAATATTGATAAAGTGTTTGTGCCGGTTGGCGGTGGCGGTTTGATTGCTGGTATGGCTACTTACATCAAGCATTATGCGCCCAATATAACAGTTGTTGGTGTGGAGCCACAAGACTCGCCAACGCTATATGAAGCGCTTAAGCAAAATAAACGCGTGGTTTTGCCTGAAGTAGGTCGCTTTGCAGATGGAGTTGCAGTTAAGCAAATTGGCGAACAAACCTTTGAGATTGCCAGGCAAGTAGTTGATGAAGTGGTGCTAGTGAGTAATGATGAAATCTGTGCCGCTATTAAAGACATTTACGAAGATGTGCGATCTATTTCTGAGCCAGCAGGCGCCTTGGCAACTGCCGGTATTAAGAAGTATGTCGAGCAAAATAACATCACAAGCGAGAATCTAATTTCGGTAGTGTCAGGTGCTAATGTTAATTTTGACAGATTGCGCTATATTGCTGAGCGTGCCGATATCGGCGAATACAATGAAGCCATTATTGCGGTCACGATTGATGAAAAGCCAGGTAGTTTTTTAAAGTTTTGCCAAATGCTGGAGAATCATTCAATTACTGAATTTAACTATCGTTATGGCTCTGACACGCAGGCGCGTATCTTTGTTGGTGTTTCGCTCAGTGAAGGTTTAAGCGAAAAGAAACAGTTATTAGATAATTTATCGCAGTCATTCAATGTCTTAGACATGAGTGATAATTCTATCGCCAAAACTCATATTCGTTATATGGTAGGTGGGCGTAGCAACTGTACTAACGAAGTACTATATCGATTTGAGTTTCCAGAGCGCCCCGGTGCGCTACTTAACTTTTTGAAAAAGGTTGGTACTAAATGGAATATCACTTTATTCCATTATCGTAATCACGGCGCTGATTTCGGCCGTGTTTTAATTGGCCTGCAAGCGCAAGACGTTAGCGAACTTGAAAAGAATTTTGATGAATTGGGATATTTTTATCAAAACGAAACCAATAACAAAGCTTATCAGTACTTCCTTTAGATCGGCATCAATTCAAGATTTAGATCAAATTCTGATCATTGAGCGGCGCGTTTACCCGCAGCCTTGGAGTGAGCAAAAATTTGTTGATTCATTTAATCATACTGATATTGACATACAGCTAGCCACCCAAGATCAAACGGTTGTGGGTTATTGCTTAACACTACCATCAATGGATTTTGTTGACATATTGAACATTTGTGTTGATTCAGATTATCAACAGCAAGGCTTAGGTTGGCAATTGTTAGATAATTTATGTAAACAACACCAGGGTAGTGCGCGAAAAGCCATTATTCTAGAAGTTAGAGAGTCTAATATTGCTGCCATTCGTTTTTATCAATCCTATGGTTTTAAGCAGATTGATAGTCGCAAAAAATACTATTCAAACGGCGAGGATGCTAAAATATTGCGTTTACAAATAGGCTAGTGGTTTAGCGATTTATCTATCGCCACAGCTAAAAATTAATCGCAGTTGACCAGTGTTAGTTGTGTGATAGTTAAACCCTTATAGGAATCATCATGTCAGAACAACCCAAGATTATTTACACCTTAACAGATGAGGCGCCAGCCTTGGCAACCTACTCATTCTTGCCTATTGTTAAAGCATTTACCTCAGCTGCTAATATTTCAGTAGAAACCCGAGATATTTCATTAGCAGGACGTATTATCGCCAACTTTTCTGATCGATTAAGCTTGCAGCAACAGACAAATGATGCGCTGGCTGAATTAGGCCAACTGGCAAAATCAACCGAGGCTAATATTATTAAACTGCCTAATATCAGTGCTTCTGTGCCACAACTGGAGGCGGTAATTGCTGAACTTCAGGCACATGGCTATGATATTCCTGATTATCCTGCCAATCCTAACACTGAAGAAGATAAAACCAATAAATCGATTTTTTCGAAAGTATTGGGTAGTGCGGTTAATCCGGTGCTACGTGAGGGTAATTCTGATCGCCGCGCCCCTGGTTCGGTTAAAAGCTATGCTCAAAAAAATCCACATACTATGGGCGCTTGGTCAGCTGATTCCAAAACGCGTGTTGCTAGTATGACAGAAGGGGACTTTTACGCCTCTGAACAATCAATAACACTTGATAAGGCCGCCCAGTTTAGTATTCAATTTAATGGGGTAGATGGTTCAACCCAAACACTCAAAACGCAAGATGCTTTACAAGCAGGCGAGGTAATTGATGCAGCGGTAATGAGTCAATCAGCGTTGAGAAATTTTTTATCAGAAGCGATTAACCAAGCAAAACAAGAGGGTGTTTTATTTTCGGTGCATTTAAAAGCCACCATGATGAAAGTCTCAGACCCTATTCTTTTTGGGCAAGTAGTTAGTGTATTTTTTGCTGAAGTTTTTCATAAGCACGCAGCGATTTTTGAGCAATTAGGGGTTAATGCTAATAATGGCTTGGGTGATATTCTTAGTAAAATTGAAATACTAACACCGGATCAACAAGCGGAAATCGAGGCAGATATTCAAGCAACATTTGCCAAGCGACCTGATGTGGCTATGGTTGATTCTGATAAAGGTATTACTAATTTAAACGTTCCTAGTGATGTAATTGTTGATGCTTCTATGCCGGCAATGATCCGAACTTCAGGCCAGATGTGGAATAAAGATGGCCAATTACAAGATGCTATGGCTGTTATTCCTGATCGTTGTTATGCGGGTGTTTTTCAAGAAACTATTGATTTTTGTAAAGAGCACGGCGCTTTTGATCCGGCCACTATGGGTTCTGTTGCCAATGTGGGCTTGATGGCGCAAAAAGCGCAAGAATATGGCTCACATGATAAAACGTTTCAAATGCAAAATTCTGGCGTGGTGAGTGTGGTGTCGTCAGATGGTAATGTGCTACTTGAGCAAGCGGTTGAGGCGGGTGATATTTTCCGCATGTGTCAGGTTAAGGATGCGCCGATTCAAGATTGGGTTAAATTAGCGGTTAATCGTGCTCGAGCAACCAAAGCGCCAACAATCTTCTGGCTGGATGAACAGCGTGCGCATGACCGTCAAATTATTAGCAAAGTCACCCAATATTTATCAGATCACGATACAACAGATCTAGACATGCACATTATGTCGCCAAAAGAAGCAACTCGCTACACACTTGAACAAATTAAAGCTGGCAATAATGTTATTTCAGTTACCGGCAATGTATTGCGTGATTATTTAACCGATCTATTTCCGATATTAGAGCTTGGTACTAGTGCCAAGATGTTATCTATTGTGCCGCTGATGAATGGCGGCGGCTTGTTTGAAACTGGCGCAGGTGGTTCAGCACCTAAGCATGTTCAGCAGTTGGTGGCTGAAAATCACCTGCGTTGGGATTCTTTAGGTGAGTTCTTGGCATTAGCTGTTTCACTTGAGCATTTAGCTGCTACCTTTGATGCGCCTAAAGCTCAGATTTTAGCCAGCACTCTAGATGCGGCCACCGCTGAATTTCTAGATAACAATAAATCTCCATCGCGCAAAGTAGGGGAGTTGGATATTCGTGGTAGTCATTTTTATCTAGCTATGTATTGGGCGCAAGCGTTAGCAGCCCAGACTCAAGATGTTAGCTTGCAAGCTCAATTTGCACCTGTTGCACAAAAGCTATCGGACCATGAAGCCGATATTATTGCTCAACTTAATGATGCTCAAGGTGTGGCAGTTGAAATGGGTGGCTATTATCAGCCAAATCCAGTGCAATTAAATAAAATAATGCGACCAAGCGCCAGCTTGAATTCAATCATTGATTCTATATCATAGTATTACGCTCTACTAATAGTGTTGCAATGCATGATTAGAGGTGTATTATGGTTCAAGTAAACATTAATTTGTCTGCGTATAACCTATATAAAAAAATAACTCTTAGAGGAGAAACAATGAAAAATGTAACAAAAGTAGTAGCACTAGCTACTGTAATAGCAGCAGCTTCAGCTTCAGCTTTTTGGAATAACAACAATGGCTACGGCAACAACAACAATGGTTGGGGTACTGGTAATGGTCTTTCTAACTGGGGTCCTTTCGACGGTGGTTCAAACTTCGGTCCTATGAACTCAGGTTCTAACTGGGGTCCATTTACTGGCGGCCAGAACATGGGCCCTTTCAACGGTGGTTCAAACATGGGTCCTTTCTCAGGCGCTCAAAACTTCGGTCCTTTTTCTAACAACAACAACATGGATAACGATTCTGATTGGGGCTTCCATTACAACAACAAGAATAAGACTAGCAATGTGTCTAATGCTACTGCTGATGGCAACTACGCAGGTGCAGCTTCAGCAAATGCTAAGGGTCAAGCTGATGCTTATGCTAAAGGTGCGGCTGATGGTTTTGCTAAGGGTCAAGCTGATGCATACGCTAAAGGTTACGCAGATGCTAAAGCAGCAGCGGCTGCTGACTCACGTGATGCTAAGTAATTAGCAATGTGTTGAGCGAATGAATTAACCCATTCGCTTCAAGCCTAAAACCACTCTTTGGAGTGGTTTTTTTTCGCCTATTGTTATTTACCTTATATATATGTATATAGTTATCATGGATTTAATCATGATTAGGTTAATAATTGAAATTTCAAAAATTTTATAAAATCAGTATCAACTATCGAACAAACGATCGTTTTTAAGCTTAAAAATAGCTATAAATGGATAAAGCAGCCCGTTTTTAATGCTTATTTGCTAAAAATAGTGGATTATTTTTGTTTATTTTGATTTTTTCCAATATTTTTTTTGCACGAAAAACCCCGATACAACAGCATTTTTTAGTTATTTGTTAAATTTATATTAGAATATCATTGACTTATAATATAGTTGTTGTATAATACACACCATACAGAGCAAAAAGCTCAGTACTTAAAAATGCCCCGCCAATGAGGGTATTAAAAAAATTTAAAAATATAATCTAGGAGATTAACATGAAAAAAATTATCGCAATTACTACTTTAGTAGCAG
>JACNGB010000030.1 GCA_014384345.1 Candidatus Thioglobus pontius | reverse complement strand
TTATTTTTATTTAGGTAAGCGTTTCAAACTACATAAGCCATGATATTACACGTGGCTGCAAATAAAAAAAGGATAGAACTATGTCAGATTTCGATATCAATCAATTTAAAATTGAATCAGAGCCATTTTATGAAGCACAATCAAACGAAGCAGAGTTATATACTGCAGCGTACAATGCACGCTTGCCGGTCATGGTTAAAGGTCCAACGGGTTGTGGTAAGTCTCGTTTTATTGAGCATATGGCGCACAAACTAGACAAGCCTATTATTACTGTGTCATGTAATGAGGATATTACTGCTTCAGACTTGATTGGTCGTTATTTATTAGATGCTAATGGTACTCGTTGGGTGGACGGCCCATTAACATTAGCTGCACGTCACGGTGCAATTTGTTATTTAGATGAGGTTGTGGAAGCGCGTCAAGACACCATGGTGGTTATTCACTCATTAACAGACCACCGTCGTGAATTAATGTTGGATAAAAAAGGTGAGCTGGTTAAAGCGCATCCTGATTTTCAGTTGGTTATTTCATACAACCCAGGTTACCAGTCATTGATGAAAGATCTTAAGCAATCAACCAAGCAGCGTTTCACTGGCATGGATTTTGATTATGCATCAGCTGAGTTAGAGGCATCAATTGTTGCCAAAGAGTCAGGTGTGGATGCGGATATTGCTGACAAATTGGTTAAACTTGCGCAAACTACGCGCAACTTAGTGGGCCACGGTCTTGACGAAGGTGCATCAACACGTTTGCTTAATTATGCTGGCATACTCATTGCTGACGGCATTGAGGCTAAAGATGCTTGTCATATGGCTTTAGTTAATCCAATTACAGATGATGATGAAGTTCGCACAACCATGGGTGGTGCGATTGATGCTATTTTTGGTTAATCAAGGCTTAGCCAAATGAGTGAAGCAACTCAACATCAACCCCTTGATTGTGCTTTTGAATCTGTTCAAGAAGTATTTACTCTAAATATTGATCAGGCTGAAAATAAGCTAACTGATCATGGGTTAAAAGAATATTATCAGGGTGCTGAATTTTTAGCCAAGATTGGTCAAGGTGACAAATTATCAATTGCTTTTTTAAAGGTGATGCCCTGGGTGGGTGAGTTTTATGGTGATGGTTCGATAAAAAAAATTACTGATTTTGCTTATCAAAAAATCTCAAGAACGCCTAATAAAGATTCGGTAGAGCCTTTCTTAATTAGCTTTATTGATGTTATTGAGCATACTAACGCTGATCAATTAGATGATTATCTAGGTCTAATCGAATATCATCTAAAGAAAACCACAATTTCCATTCATGGCATTCATGACACACACACATCCCCCTCGCTAAAGGCGTTGATTGGGCAAGTTCACTTACTCTTGGAGCAATTAGATTACGAAGGGGTTTATGAATGGGTGAATTATGGTTTAAGATATTTTCAAAACCATCCTGAGCGCCAGGAGGAGTATTTTTCTCTATCCACACCAGATTCTAAAGCGGTATTTCAGCGCCAGAGAAAGGGTGCATTGTTTTCTGATTTAGAGCGTCCAATTAATCTTTTCCAGCAGGCTTTGTGGAAAACAGGCTTTATGTATGCGCCATACTCGCCAGATTTTGAAAAGCTAGAGCATTTTGCGCCTTATTTAGAAAGTGATGTTATTCGTCTGCCGGACATCTACACCGAGTTTAATGGTGTATCGCCTTGTAAGCGTTATATGGCATTAGTATCGCACCTTGTTGCACACCATAAATATACAACGCGTGTTGTAGCTGATAATGTATCACCTCAGCAGCGATTTTTTGCTGAGGTATTTGAAGATGCACGTGTTGAGTATTTAGCTTGCCAGGAATATCCAGGTTTGAGAAAGCTCTGGATGAGCTTAATACCAAATCCTGGTGAAGCTGATTGCGATAACGAAAAATACTCTTGTGTTCGTCATAGAGCAATTGTACTAACTCGTGCACTTATTGACGACAAACATTCATACAAAGATCCAATATTATTAGAATTTGTTGAGAAGTTTAAAGCTTTGATGGCTAAAGGCGAAAGCTCATCACAAGACAGTTTAAATCTTGGTATTTTGTATCTGGTTAAAACACACCAAGTGTCAGACGCACTGCCAGATATGTATTTTGATAACACCGAAGTTAGCTATCGTGATGACAATCGTTCGATGTGGTTGTTTATTGAAGAGTTCGATGAAGATGATGAAATTTTTCAAAATACCAATAAAGTAGAAGACGACGAAGAGGAGGAGATTGAAGTTATTCCTCCACATTATTACGACGAATGGGATTATGCGTATGAGTCATATAAGCCTGATTGGGCAGCAGTATATGAAAGACTCCATTCTCATACTGATGCATCAAAAATTGATCGCTTACTAGATAAAAACGCCGCTTTAGTTAAACAATTAAAAAAAGTATTAGACCTACTTAAACCGCAAAGTAAAAAGCGCGTACGTTACCAAGAAGAAGGTGCTGAGCTGGATTTAGATATCGCTCTTAGAAGTGTGATTGATGTTAAAAATGGTTCACAGCCTGATACACGTATTAATGTTGATTTTGAACATGATTCTCGTAGTGTTTCTGTATTGCTATTGTTGGATTTATCAGAGTCTCTTAATGAAACAGTTGGCTCTTCGGGTCAAACTATTCTTGAGCTTTCTCAGGAGGCAGTATCGCTACTTGCTTGGGCGGTGGAGCAGCTGGGTGATAACTTTGCTATTGCAGGGTTTAATTCTGATACACGCCAAAAGGTTATGTATTACCATATTAAGGGTTATTCTGAACATTGGGATGATACGGTTAAGTCGCGTTTGGCTGACCTTAAAGCTGAATTTTCAACACGTATGGGAGCGGCTATTCGTCATGGAGCGCATTATTTAGATTTACAACAGAGTGATAAAAAACTCATGTTGATTCTTACAGATGGCGAACCTGCAGACATCGATATGGGCGATCCTAAAGCGTTAATTCAAGATGCGCATAAAGCGGTACAAGAAGTGCAGCAAAAGGGTATGTATCCATATTGCATCAGTCTTGATAAAAGAGCAGATGAGTATATTGGCGATATTTTTGGTTCGCATTATTCAGTCATTGATCGTATTGAATCGCTACCAAAAGAATTGCCACAATTGTTCTTATCGTTAACCAAATAATGAATACGCTAACGGCAACAATTAAATTTGATTACAAGGGTGAACACTATGAATTATCTACATTGATTAATGTAGATAACTTTATTGATCATGAGGATTTTTATCAATCTGTATGTCTGGCCATTGCAAAAAACAACAACGTAGGTTTGTATACTTACGAGCTTGAAATCATGATGGATCAGGCGATTACATTTACTGATGCAACAGGATATGCCTTAGGTTGTATTGATAATAATGATATTAATTTAGACTGCTTAAGAAAGCAACAGAGTGATTATCTTTTAAAGCCAGTAATAAATGATTTAATCAATCAATATGGATTAGATGCGAATGATAAAAATATTTACAATGCACTAATTCATGCCTTTCAAGAAGGTGAAAAAAAATAGATTTATTGATTTTGTTTTCTTAGAAACAAGCAATTTTTAAAAATACAACAGTTAATACCCATTAATTTTATAAGTTTATGCAGGTAAATTTCATAGCAATTAAGACCAAATCTGAGGCAAATAAAACCTGACAAAAATACTTTAGTATCAAGTGTTTGAGGTGGTATCAAGGTCGAATATATTCGATTAATAATAAGAATTACTTATTATTGTTTAATAAAAAATTAATTTACATTTTGTTTATTGTTCATATAATTCAGACTCCAACTTAACAAAAAAGAATTGGAATCCAATTTAATGAATAGGAGAAAACAAAATGGCAAAAGTTTATGATGCGGGTGTAAAAGATTACCGCGAAACTTATTGGATGCCGGACTATACGCCGAAAGAGACGGATATTCTAGCATGTTTTAAAATCACACCACAAGACGGTGTTCCGCGTGAAGAAGTTGCGGCAGCAGTAGCTGCTGAGTCTTCAACAGGAACTTGGACGACAGTATGGACAGACCTATTAACAGATCTTGACCACTACAAGGGTCGTTGTTATGCGATTGAAGATGTTCCGGGAGACGATACATGTTTCTACGGATTTGTTGCATACCCGATTGACTTATTTGAAGAAGGTTCAGTTGTTAACGTAATGACTTCTTTAGTAGGTAACGTATTCGGCTTTAAAGCTTTACGTGCACTTAGACTAGAAGACATTAGATTTCCTATTGCATACGTAATGACTTGTAATGGTCCGCCACAAGGTATCCAGCTAGAGCGCGATATTCTTAACAAATATGGTCGTCCTTTATTGGGTTGTACAATTAAGCCTAAGCTAGGTTTATCTGCTAAGAACTACGGTCGTGCTTGTTATGAAGGTCTTCGTGGTGGTTTAGACTTCACGAAAGACGATGAAAACGTTAACTCACAGCCGTTCATGCGTTGGAGAGCTCGTTTTGACTTTGTACAAGAGGCTATCCAGAAAGCTGAAGCTGAAACTGGTGAGCGTAAAGGTCATTACCTAAATGTTACTGCACCGACTTCTGATGAGATGATGAAGCGTGCTGAGTACGCTAAAGAAATTGGTTCTCCAATTATTATGCATGACTACATTACAGGTGGTTGGGCTGCTAACACGCAACTAGCACAATGGTGTCAAGATAACGGTATGTTGTTACATATTCACCGTGCGATGCATGCGGTATTAGATCGTAATCCGCATCACGGTATCCATTTCCGTGTATTGACTAAGATTTTACGTTTATCTGGTGGTGATCACTTGCACTCAGGTACAGTTGTAGGTAAGCTTGAAGGCGACCGCGATGCTACTTTAGGTTGGATTGATATTATGCGTGATTCATACATTAAAGAAGATCGTTCACGTGGTATCTTCTTTGATCAAGATTGGGGTTCAATGCCAGGTGTAATTCCAGTAGCTTCTGGTGGTATTCATGTATGGCACATGCCAGCACTAGTAAATATCTTCGGCGATGATTCAGTACTACAGTTTGGTGGTGGTACATTGGGTCACCCATGGGGTAATGCAGCAGGTGCAGCAGCAAACCGTGTAGCGGTTGAAGCTTGTGTTGAAGCGCGTAACACTGGTCGTGAACTAGAAAAAGAAGGTAAAGATATCTTAACTACTGCAGCTAAGCACAGTCCTGAACTTGCTATCGCAATGGAAACTTGGAAAGAAATCAAGTTTGAATTTGATACAGTTGACAAAATTGACGCAGCGCACAAGTAAAATATCAATATCAATAACAAGGTGTTAAAGCCTTGTTTACTAACTAATATATAAGGAGCATTAATATGCAAGATTATCAATCAAGTTTAGGTAACGCTGAAAGTCGTAAATTTGAGACTTTCTCATATCTGCCTACAATGAACGCAGATCAAATACGTGAACAAGTTCAATACATCATTGACAAGGGTTGGAACCCAAGTGTAGAGCACACTGAGCCGCAACATGCTGCTGGTTCATACTGGTACATGTGGAAACTTCCAATGTTTGGTGAAACAGAGGTTGACGCAATTCTTCAAGAAATTGAAAATTGTCATACTGCACATCCGGGCAATCATGTTCGTTTGTTAGGTCTTGACAACTTTGCGCAATGTGCTGGTACTTCAATGGTTATTTACCGTGGTAAAACGGTTTAATAGCTAGTTAAGTATTTTTTTAAGAGACCCTGGTTAGGCTTATGGTGTGGCCAGGGTTTTTTTTTCTTAATACGGAAGATCTTTACATAAATAGGTGTTAAATACTCTTATTTATGTAAAGACCTTATAAGATAAATATTATGAATAAACCGAATACATATGTTGGTATCAATAATGAAATCAATGGCGGCATGACCACCATTGGTAAAGTGATTAGAGATGCTTGGGTTTTTGGGCTGTTAGATGAGTCTGAAACTTGTGAGGGTTGGAATTTAGCTGGGATTGATGCTTTATTGCAAAAGGTTAATGCCGAGTGGGATAAATATGGCTGTATGGTGAGTTATTTGCCGCCAGAATTGGCCGAGCGTCATTCTAGGATACATGATCATGCCATTCAGTGTGCCAAAGAATCAGGCTGGTCGGGTGAGCGTGAAACAGACGATGAAGATGAATAATATAAGTGGAGTAGAATATGTCTAATACAACAGTAGATCCAAAACAATATATTATCAATGATGAGCCATACTATGAGGCTATTGATGATGAAATAGAATTATACGAATCAGCTTACGATGTTCGTATGCCAATGATGATTAAAGGTCCGACAGGTTGTGGTAAATCGCGTTTTGTTGAACATATGGCTTGGAAACTTGGCAAGCCGTTAATTACTGTAGCTTGTAATGAAGATATGACAGCCTCTGATTTGGTTGGTCGTTTTCTTTTGGATAAAGATGGCACTAAATGGCAAGATGGTCCTCTAACAACAGCGGCTCGTATTGGTGCAATTTGTTACTTGGACGAGATTGTTGAAGCGCGCCAAGATACAACTGTTGTAATTCATCCGTTAACAGATCACCGTCGCTCTTTACCACTTGATAAAAAGGGTGAAATTATTCAGGCACACCCTGATTTTCAATTGGTTATTTCTTACAACCCTGGCTACCAGAGTCTAATGAAAGATCTTAAGCAATCTACTAAGCAGCGTTTTGGCGGCATGGATTTTGACTATCCAGAAACTGAATTGGAAGTGGCAATTGTTTCTAAGGAGTCAGGTGTTGATATTCAAACTGCAGAAAAGTTAGTGCAAATTGCACATCGTGCTAGAAATCTTAAAGGCCACGGACTTGATGAAGGTATTTCTACTCGTTTATTGGTATATGCTGGTCAACTTATTGCTCAAGGCGTTAACGCTGAAGCTGCATGTAGCATGACTATGATTACACCATTAACAGATGATCCTGATATGCGTGATACATTGCAAGCTGCAGTGCAAACGTTTTTAGGTTAAATTTTGGTATGAATGCTTAATGTTTTTTAAGCATTTTTTAAGTTGCTAGTTTATTGATTGAACTCAAATTAAGGTATTTTTGTTATGTCAGCAATACTTCTTGAAGAATATTCTGAATTTTTAGAAAAAATTGCCCCCGAGGTAAGAGATGTTCTAGATGCAACTTTTGCTGATGCGGCACGTGTTATTTCGCCTGCAGGGCTGAAAGATTATTTAGATGGTGCCAAGTCTTTATGTGGCTTGGGCAGAGGCAACGATTTGGTTATCACCTATCTTGAAGTGATGCCTCAAATTACAAAAGAATGCGGTGAGGATATTATTCCTGATTGTGTTACTGCTGCTATGAAAGCCTCATCCCTAACCTCTGGTGAGGTTATTTCTTTACTATTATCAACACTTCCAGTGGTTTCAAGACGTTTGGGTGATGCCCAATTAGTGCGTGGCTATTTAACTTTAATCCATCAGTTGGCCTCTACTGCTGCTAGAGGTATTCGTCCAATGTTGCTTAATATTGACGAACTGTTATCCAAATTAACCTTAAGTGGTTTGCGTCGTTGGGCTCAATTTGGTGCCAAAGCTTATCGTCGTGATTTTAAAAATCTAACCTCTTATTTCTCACTAGATTCAGCAGATTCACGCGCCATGCTTGAAAAAGAGCGTCGCGGTGTTTTGTTTGCTAGAGTACAGCGCAAGTTAAACTTCTATTTGCGCGCTTTATGGGGTCGTGACTTCTTTATTCGACCTACAGGTGCTGATTATGCTGATTTTAGGCCTTATATTGAAGATCGTATTATCTATGTGCCAGACGCGCTAGATGATGTTGAAGGTGTTAAAGGTTTGGAGGTTTATCGTGCAACTGTAGCCCATATGGCCGCACACATGATGTATACCAATAAATCAATGTCTGCAGAGCAGCTTAGTCCTGCACAAATGTTTTTTATTGGCCTTCTTGAGGATGCTCGAGTTGAATATAAAGCCATTAATGACTTTCCAGGTCTGAAAAAGATATGGCATTCATTAATGATTTTGCAGCATGAAGAGCCTGCCGAGCATAAAACCATGGGAATCCTAGAGGACTTTGCTTTGCAGTTGTTAGATTCAAAGGCTAAAGGCAATGATGAACAGTTAAATGATTTTGCTGCTAAATTCCATGCAGAAATTGAAGCCAACCAAGATGATAATAATTTTTCTTGGCTAATGGGCATTGAGCTTTACAATATTTTTGAGGGTCGAAAAGAAATTCCTAGTCTCAGAATTCTAGAGCGTTATCGTATTGACTATCGTGATGATAATCGAATCATTTGGCATTATGAAGATATTAACTGGGATATGGGCATTGAATACATGGCTGCTAGTCAGCAGCAAGTGCGCTATGAGGTAAGCCCTTTAATGATGGCACATGAAGTAGATTGCGAGCTAGCCGGTGACGACGCTCAAGAAGTTTGGACTTGTAAGGATGTTATGCGTTTTTATGAAGATGACTTAACAGACACCGCCAGATCATTTAATGACGAATGGGGTAAGGAGCCAATTTCAGATCCTTATCATTATCATGAATGGGATTATCAAATTCAACTCCATCGTCCAGACTGGGCAACAATTTATGAGCGACGTGCCACAAAAGGAAACCCGGAAGATATTGATGAGATTTTATTAGAGCATAAGCCAATTGCCCATAGGATTCGCCAAATTATTGATTTACTCTCTCCAGCTGGTGTTCAGCGTCAACGTGGTATGGAAGATGGTGATGAGGTTGATATTAATGCAGCTATTGATGCGATGATTGCTATTCGTATGGGTGAACAGCCTAATCCACGTATCACTATGCGTAACGTGCTAAACACCAGAGATTTATCGGTTGTTGTGTTAATGGATTTATCTGAATCAACCAATGAAACGGTGGGAGATTCTGATAAAACAATTCTACAATTAACACGTGAGGCGGCAACTTTGGTGTCGACAGCGATTGAAGGCATTGGCGATCCGTTCGCACTTCACGGCTTTGCATCGGATGGTCGTCATGATGTGCAATATTTCCGTTTTAAAGACTTTAATCAACATTTTGATGATGAGGCAAAATCTCGTTTGGCGGGCATGAAGGGCGGTTTGTCGACTCGAATGGGTGCAGCATTACGCCATGCGGGGGCGCATCTTCATAAACAACAAGAAAAGCGAAAGTTAGTCTTGCTGGTTACTGATGGAGAGCCGGCAGATATTGATGAGACAGATCCGCAGCATTTGCGTTTTGATACCAAAAAAGCGGTTGAAGAGTTATATTCAACCGGCGTACTAACGTATTGCTTAACACTTGATCCGCATGCCGATGCTTACGTTAAGCGAATTTTTGGTGAAAATAACTATACCGTTATAGATAATGTTGAAAAATTGCCTGAGCAGTTGCCGTTGCTATTTGCCAGCTTAACTGCCTAGTTATCACATGTTTGAGGATGATGAAAAACTCATTGAGTTTGTTCCTAAATATCCTCATACATTGCCTCAAGACTGGGCTGATTCTAGCAATCCAAGTGTCTACGAAATAATTGCAACGCTGGACACTCTAAAGAAGATGTATGTTGATCAAGTTAAAGACCTGAGCCAAGGTCGAGTTGACACTAAAATAGGTGAAGAAAATTTAAGAAATATAGCAACTAATTATCAGTCGATTAAATCGATTTTATTTCAACCCCGTTAAAAAAGGAAAGTCATATGAAAGATGAAAACAAACCCTTAATCTTTGAAGTCAGTCAAAATAATTTTGAAGACCTTGTTGTGCATAATTCATCACACTTGCCAGTTATAGTTGAGTTTATGGGTATTTGGTCTGAGCCGTGTATTAAGACTGAATATGCTCTATCAGACCTTGCTAAAGAATTTCCTGGTGGCTTTATTTTTGCTAAGGTTGATATTGATGAGCAAGATGAGTTAAAACAGCAGTTTTCAATCACCAATGTACCTACTTTGGCAGTATTCAAGAATGGCAAGGAAATTCAGCGTGAAGAGGGTGAATTACAGAAAGAAGAGCTGCGTGTTTTGTTGAAACATTATGGGGTTTTTCGAGCGTCTGACGAATTGCGAGATCAGGCCAGAATTAAACATATGGAGGGCGATACTCAGTCTGCAATTATGTTGTTAACCCAAGCTGTTTCATCTGATCCAAGTAATACACGTATTGCACTGGACATGGTGCAAATCTTCCTAGATATTAATGAGATAGAGCAGGCGCAAGAATTGTTTGATAAATTACCCGAGTCAGTTAAAACAAAGGATATAGGTCTGTCAATTTCAAGCCAATTTAATTTTATTAGACTTGCTCAAAACACATCAGGCATTGACTCTTTAAAAGTGCAAATGTTAAGTGCACCAAATGACTATCAAGTGCGTTTTGATTTGGCAGTTTGCTTATTTGCTCAGCACGATATTGAAGCGGGCATGGAAATGTTGTTTTTTATTCAGGAAAACGAGCCAAATTTTAAAGAGGGTGTTGCAAGAGAAATGATCGGCATGATTTGCAACATGCTGGCTAATACTAATCCTGAAGAAAGTGGCGTATATCGTCAGCGGTTAGCCAATTTAATGAGTTAATAGTCTTAAAATACTTGCTCAACAAAATCTAAATCAATCTGAATGTTAGAGTTATCTAAAAGCTCTAAGCATTTTGGTACTGCTAGAAATACGGCGCCTAGACATACAGCGATAGCTGCAGGCTTTCCGGGCAGGTTAATAATTAAACTTCTACCACGCGTTCCTGCTGTTTGACGAGATAAAATAGCAGTAGGAACTGTGCGCAAGCTGACATTACGCATTTGCTCGGCAAAGCCATCAAAGATTCTCTCACAAACAGCATGTGTAGCCTCAGGGGTAACGTCACGTGTGGTTGGTCCGGTGCCGCCAGTAGTCAGGATTAGATTACAACCTTTGTTGTCAGCAAAATCAATCATGGTTTGTTCGATTAAAGGTTGTTCGTCTTCAATGATAATACTGTCTATTTCATAGGGAGATAAAACTGCATTTTTTATCCAATCTTGCATGGCAGGTCCACCAATATCTTCATATTCGCCACGGGCTGCACGGTCAGAAATTGTAATAAATCCTATTTTTATTTTTGTATTATTCATCAGTTATGTGTTGATAGTAAATTTTGATTGGATAATGTTAACACCGAAATATTTGAATATAAAAATATATTTATGTAGGGCTGGGTGAGAGTATAGATTTTTTAATTAACAGTAGTATTTCTAAAGTAATTATCCTTGTTCGTGCAATCATGACTAGCGTAATTATGACAATGCTCAACCATTGATGCATCACAAAATTTACAAAGAGCTGTTTTATTTGGCAAAGTTACGCTATTTTTGTCTACCAAAAAACCTTGGCTATTTAAACTGCTAAGAGATCTAGATAGTACCTCTCTACTCATGCCTAGTTGTGAAGCAATGGTGGCTTTGTTGTAGGGTAGAGCAATATGGGTAGATAACCATTTCTTTTGATTGATGATTTTTAGCAAGTAATAGCCAATCCTATAGTCAACCGTTTGTGTTTTGATTAGTTCAATCTCATGACTAAGAGCGATGGTTTTATTGGAAACTGAACTTAACAAGTTTAATGCAAATTGATTATTGATTTTAATTTGCTGTTTGACAACATCGGTTGGAATTGAAAATAACAGTACATCAGAAACGCTTTTGGCACTTGCCTTTAAGCATGTATTGGAAAAAATACAACTTTCCATAATGCTGTTATTGTTGTTAAGCATATGAAGAATAGTCTCCTTGTTGTTATTTGTATTTTTAAATACTTTAACCCAGCCAATCAAGATGACATGCAGGTGTGTTGCAATACTATTTTCGGCCACTATAAGTTTGTTTTTCGGTATTTGGTAAATATCACCACTATTAACGATCTTGTTAATCTCATAGGCAGGCATATTATTAAAGATAGGCAGCTTATATACTAGGCGTTGCTCAACATCAAGGTCTTTGATTGAGTCTGTGACAAACAAACTGTGCTTCTTATCAAGATTAAGAATAAGCTCGTACTCAATTGTGTGCATAACATCGAGCTTCTTTGATATTAGCTCAAACCAATCACTAACTTGGATTTTGCTAATTATGTCGCTGACATTTTTTTGAGAGAGTTGTGCTCGTATTTTATTTAGAATTTCAAAATCAGGCACATCATAGATTGACTCAACTATTTCTTGTTGTTCGATTGTTGCTAGAGAGATGAATGATTTTTTATAATAATTTTGCTCATTAAACAAAAACTCAATGCGTTCTTGGTACTCGTTATTGTCAAAATCATGTTTAATAAAACCTCTGAGAAGAATAAGTCGCTCAAGACCAACTTTCTCTTTCCATTGAATAAAAAAAACAAATGCACTAACGGCATTTGGATGAATATTTTTAATCTTAAGTGAAAAGCTGCTAATAAGTTGAATAAGAGGAGTAATCAAGCCAAATGTGTAGAAATCAAATATTTCTGCAGTAGATATTTGCTCTGTTGTAGTTGCTTCGCGTTTGATTGTTAATTTAGAGAGATGAAGACTAATGTTAGCAATAAGCTCTAGCTGCTCTGTGTCAAGCTCGCCTTGTTTCTTTAGTTGATTAAAAATTTCTTTCACTTCTTTAACTGAATTATTTGTATTTTGAAAGTAGTTTTTTAACTTAGTGATATCACCATTGTCTTTTTCACGGATAAAAAGGGTGGAAAATCCTCTTTCTCCTTGAAGCGAATGAATCAAATCTGATATGCAAATTAAATAATCTTTCAAAAATATACTCCTCTATAAGTAAATGAATAGCAAGGGTTAAATCATACCAAAAAAAAGACAAGATATAAAAAAATGTGATATATATCACATAAGTACAACTTTAATTAATTAATTGATCCACGTCAAGGTTTGTTTTATATATCGGCGCAAAATTGCCGATAACTTTATAAAAAACCAAAGGAGAAAGTTATGGGTTTATCAATGATAAGTAGTCATAAAGGCCAAGCTAATTCGGTATTAGCAGCCAACACGATTGCCTTTACCGCGTGTTTTGCGGTTTGGGTAATGTTTTCCATTATTGGTATTCCAATTAAGGAACTACTCGAGTTATCCGAAACTCAATTTGGTTTATTGGTTGCAACGCCAATTTTGACTGGTTCTATTTTTAGATTGCCAGTTGGTATGTTGACTGACAAAATTGGCGGACGTATTGTTTACATGGTGTTAATGTTGGCCATGATTATTCCTTTATGGTTTATTGGTAGTGCAACTGAATATTGGCAGTTCTTAGTATTAGGTCTGTTTGTTGGTATCGCTGGTGCATCATTCTCAGTTGGTATTGCATATACAGCCAAATGGTTTGATAAAGAGCATCAAGGTTTTGCCATGGGTATTTTTGGTGCAGGTAATGCGGGTGCAGCGTTAACTAAGTTTATCGCTCCTTCTTTAGTTGTTGCTTACGGATGGCAGATGGTGCCAAAAATCTATGCAGTTGCAATGATTGTTGTTGTTGTTGGCTACTGGATGTTTACTTATGAAGATCCGGCTCACCACACTGCTAAAAATACCAGTATTAAAGACCAGTTAAAGGCATTAAACGATCCTAAGCTTTGGAAGTACATGCAGTACTATTCTTTGGTATTTGGTGGCTTTGTTGCTCTATCTTTATGGATGACAAAATACTACATTAACGAATATGGTTTTGATCTTCAAACAGCAGCACTTCTGGCAGCAATTTTTGTACTGCCTTCAGGTGTGATTCGTGCATTAGGTGGCTGGTTCTCTGATAAATATGGCGCTTACAAGGTAACTTGGTGGGTTATGTGGGTTTCATTGGTTTCTTTATTCTTTATGTCGTACCCGCAAACAGCTTTAGTTATCAAAACAACTACAGGTGAAGCAACATTTGATTTAAGTCTAAATGTTTGGGTGTTTACCGCATTCTTATTTATTCTTGGTATTGCTTGGGGCTTTGGTAAAGCATCTGTATTTAAGTTTTTATCAGATGAGTATCCAGACAATATTGGCGTAGTGTCAGGCATTGTTGGATTAGCTGGTGGTATGGGTGGATTCCTATTGCCAATTATGTTTGGCGCTTTAATAGACTTTACAGGCATTAATTCAGTGATCTTTATGTTGCTTTATGGCGCTACAGCTGTATCACTTATTTGGATGCACTTTACATTTGGTAAAGAGCGTAAGGCCAAAAATATTAGCGATGCACGTGAAGATGCGCTTGCAGGTAAATAAAAAATAATTTTAATAATTTTTAATAAGAGGAGCTTGAAATGGCTAAAGATATAAAAAGCTGGAATCCGGATGATGCATCCGAGTGGGAAAGCACAGGCAAGGCAATTGCCAATCGTAACTTGTGGATCTCTATCCCCAGCTTGCTTTCAGGTTTTGCCGTATGGTTGATGTGGGGTATTATTACCGTACAAATGCTGAATACTGGCTACGGTGGTTTTGATAAATCGCAGCTATTCACTCTAGCGGCAATTGCTGGTTTATCGGGCGCAACACTGCGTATTCCATCAACGTTCTTTATTCGCTTAGCAGGTGGTAGAAATACTATTTGGTTAACGACATCATTGTTGATTTTGCCGGCATTGGGTTTAGGTATGGCGCTATCGTCTCCTAATACGCCATTCTGGCAATTCCAGGTATTAGCATTACTATCTGGTTTTGGTGGTGGTAACTTTGCCTCTTCAATGTCAAATATCTCTTTCTTCTTCCCGAAGAAAATTCAGGGTTATTCATTGGGTATGAATGCAGGTTTAGGTAACTTTGGTGTTACTACTATGCAAATCGTTATTCCTTTAGTAATGACATTGGCGGTAGTGGGTAATCCAACTGAGTTGCAAATTGCTTCAGGTACGCTAATTGGTAAAATTCCAGCAGGAACAGATACTTATCTGCAAAATGCTGGTTATGTTTGGCTGATTATCTTAATTCCATTATCAATTGCATCATGGCTAGGTATGAACAATATTACCGAAGATCATGTATCTCCAAATATTGGTTCAACACTAGGCGCATTTATCAAAATTATTGTAATGTTGATTCTAGGTCTTGCTACAGCAGCATTCGGACTATGGCTAATGCTTCCGGAAGTTGCATCTGGATCAGGCTTAATGGTTAGTAAATGGGTGGCTCTACCTATTATTATTGCTTTAACGGTATTGCTACTTAAGTTATTACCATTAGGTAGTGACTATAAAGAAGGCTTAAATCGTCAATACAAAATCTTTAACAACAAGCATACTTGGGCGATGACCATCATCTACACCATGACATTTGGCTCGTTTATTGGTTATGCAGCAACACTAGCATTATCAATTAAAGTAATTTTCGGCTTCCAGCATTTGATGGTGGACGGAGTTATGACGCACAACACGGTTAACCCAAATGGTCCTTCAGCTCTAACGTACGCTTGGATGGGTGCATTTGTTGGTGCGTTGATTAGACCAATTGGTGGCATGATTGCAGACAAGATTGGTGGTGCTAAAGTAACTCAAATCATCTCTGGTGTTATGGTTGCTTCTGCATTAGGTGTGGCTTACTTCATGAAGCAAGCTTACGCTTCTGCAACACCGGAAGAGTTTTTCTATCCATTCTTGATTCTATTTATCATCCTATTTGCAATGACAGGTATTGGTAACGGGTCAACGTTTAGAACAATTTCTCAAGTGTTTAATAAAGAACAGGCTGGTCCGGTTCTAGGTTGGACATCTGCGGTAGCAGCTTATGGTGCATTTATTATTCCTAAGGTGTTTGGTGAGCAAATCAAGCTAACTACACCTGAGAATGCTTTGTACGGTTTTGCGGTGTTCTATGCAGTTTGTATGGTAATTAACTGGTGGTTCTACTTACGTAAGGACGCTGAATTCCATAACCCTTAATTTAGAGGATAAAGTAGAGCATGCGGTATGCATGCTCCGCTTTATTAAAAATAATTTTTATAAGTTATTTTTAATAAAGCATTAGGTTTTATTGGCCAAGGTCAAAGCTAGTAAGAGAAATATAAGCAAAACCTATCTTTAAAGAAAGACAGTTTGTATTAATAAAAAGAGTTAAAAAAAACAGGAGAAAAGCATGAGTCATTTTTTAGATAGACTTAAATATTTTAGTCGTATTAAGTCAACTTATTCAGAAGGACACGGTATCGTTACAGAAGAGGATCGTGCATGGGAAGACACCTACCGAAATCGCTGGCGTCATGATAAGGTGGTTCGCTCCACGCATGGTGTGAACTGTACTGGTGGTTGTTCATGGCAGATTTTTGTAAAAAATGGTTTGGTATCGTATGAGATGCAGCAAACTGATTACCCTCGTACTCGTGAAGATTTACCGAATCATGAGCCTAGAGGTTGTCAGCGTGGTGCTTCATTCTCATGGTACCTATACTCTCCACACCGTATTAAATACCCACTAATTCGAGGTCGACTACTAGACTTATACCGTGATGAAAAAGCTAGTGGCAAAGATCCGGTTGAGGCTTGGGAGGCAATTCAAGCTGATAAAGCAAAGCGTGACTCTTATGTTGGTGTTCGTGGTCTAGGCGGTTTTGTTCGCTCTACTTGGGACGAAGTAGTTGAAATGACAGCGGCTGCTAATGTTTATACAATTAAAAAATACGGCCCTGACCGTATTTATGGTTTCTCTCCAATTCCTGCTATGAGTATGATTTCATACGCAGCAGGTTCTCGTTATTTATCAATGATTGGTGCTGGTGTAGGTTCATTCTACGATTGGTATTGTGATCTACCACCTGCATCTCCACAGGTTTGGGGTGAGCAAACAGACGTGCCAGAATCAGCTGATTGGTATAACTCTAAATATATTATTATTTGTGGTGCAAACCTACCAATGACGCGTACACCAGATGCGCACTTTATGACCGAATCGCGTTATAACGGTACAAAAATTATTTCAATGGCGCCAGATTATGCAGAATACGTTAAATTTGCAGATCTTTGGATGCCGGTTAAGCAAGGTACAGACGCGGCTGTATTTATGGCAATGGGTCATGTGGCATTAAAAGAATTCCATATTGATAACCAAGATGCTTACTTTGCTGAATATGCAAGAAGTTTTACTGACTTCCCAATGCAAGTTATCTTAGAAGAGGTAGATGGTAAGACGGTAACAGGTCGTTTCCTTCGTGCATCGGACTTCGATAAGAATATGGGTGAAGATAACAACCCTGAGTGGAAGACAGTTGTATTTGATTCTAAGACAAATTCATTTGTTGTGCCAAATGGTTCAATTGGTTTCCGTTGGGGTGAAGAAGGTAAGTGGAACATCTTAGAGCAAGCTGCAGGTAATGAAATTGAAGCAGAGTTAAGCTGTATTGATTCTAAAGATGCGGTTGTTGATGTAACCTTCCCACACTTTAACCCAGAAGAGGGTGATTCATTAGTTCGTAAAATCCCAGCACGTAAGCTTAAGCTTGCTAATGGTGATGAAGTTATGGTGACATCAGTATGTGATTTACAAGTTGCACAATACGGTATTGATCGTGGCTTAGGTGATAACTTGGCAAGTTCTTATGATGACGAAAGCACGCCTTATACGCCAGCATGGGCAGCTAAGATTACTGGCGTTCCTGCTGCTGATATAGAGCGCACAGGTCGTGAATTTGCAGATAACGCTTCTAAGACGCGTGGTAAATCAATGGTTATTTTAGGTGCAGCGATTAATCACTGGTACCACAATGACATGAACTATCGCGGCATTATGAATTTACTTCATATTTGTGGTTGTGTAGGTCAGTCTGGCGGTGGTTGGGCTCACTATGTTGGACAAGAAAAACTTCGTCCTCAAGCAGGTTGGGCGCCAATTGCCTTTGGTCTAGATTGGAACCGTCCACCACGTCATATGGCATCAACTACTTACTGGTACTTCCATACTGATCAGTGGCGTTATGAACGTGTTGAAGCCGATGATTTATTGGCTTCTACTGCAAAAGCTAAGTATCGTGGTAATCAGCTGGCTGATTACAATGTTGCAGCTCAACGTATGGGTTGGACACCATCGATTCCACAATTTGATCAAAACCCACTAGATCTTGCTAAAGAGGCAGAAGATGCAGGTGCAACAGATGAGGCGGCAGTATCAGATTATGTTGCTAATAAGCTTAAGAGCGGCGATCTTAACTTTGCCTACGAAGATATTGATTCTGAAGAGAACTTCCCACGCAACTTGTTTGTATGGCGTGCTAACCTAATTGGTAGTTCGTCAAAAGGTCATGAGTACTTCTTGAAGCATCTACTAGGCGCACAAAATGGTGTACTTAGTGAAGGTGTAGAAGGAGAGGCTTGTAACGAAATTAAATGGCATGAGAAGTCACCAGTGGGTAAGTTAGACCTAATGGTAGATATTAACTTCCGTTTAAACTCAACAGGTGCTTATTCAGACATCGTATTGCCAACGGCAACTTGGTATGAAAAAGCCGATCTTAATACAACAGACATGCATCCATTCATCCATCCATTGGGTAAAGCGGTTGACCCAGCATGGGAGTCTAAGTCTGATTGGCAGATTTTCAAAACTATTGCTAAGAAGTTCTCAGAATTATCAGAGAAGCATCTAGGTGTACAAAAAGATGTGGTTTCATTGCCAATGCAGCATGATACACCGATGGCTATGGCACAACCTTTTGGTGAGGTAAAAGATTGGAAGAAGGGTGAATGCGATCTAATTCCAGGTAAGACTGCACCAATATTCAAACTGGTTGAAAGAGACTACCCAAGTACTTATGCTAAGTATATTGCTCTAGGTCCTTTAATGAAGAATCTAGGCAACAATATCAAGGGTATTGATTGGAACACCGATCATGAAGTTGATGAGTTAGCGGTATTAAACGGCACGATTAAAGAAGAGGGTATTTCTAAAGGCATGCCATCACTTGCTGAAGATGTTCATGTGTGTGATGCAGTCATGCGCATGGCGCCAGAAACCAATGGTGAAGTGGCACATAAGTCATGGTCAGGACAATCTAAGAAGACTGGTATTGACCACTCTCATTTATACAAAGGTCGTCAGGATGAGAAAATTACTTACCGTGACATTGTTTCACAGCCACGTAAGATTATTACCGCACCAACTTGGTCAGGTATTGAATCTGAAGAGGTAAGCTACAATGCTTGTTATACAAACTTGCATGAGCACATTCCTTTAAGAACGCTAACAGGCCGTGCGCAATTCTATCAAGATCATGAGTGGATGTTAGACTTCGGTGAAGGCTTCTGTACTTATAAACCTTCTATAGATTTAAAGGCACATAACAATGTACCAGCTACTGTGAAGGGTAAGCCACACTTAGTGCTAAACTGGATTACGCCACACTCCAAGTGGGGTATTCACTCAACTTATCAAGACAACTTGAGAATGTTAACTTTATTCCGTGGTGGACCATACTTCTGGGTTTCTGAAGAAGATGCTCAATCAATTGGACTTAAGGATAATGATTGGGTTGAAGCAGTTAATGATAACGGCGCAACAACAGCTAGGGTTGTAGTTTCGCAAAGAGTACCAAACGGTATGGCGATGATGTATCACGCTCAAGAGAAGAATGTAAATGTAATTGGCTCGCCAACTACTGGTAAGCGTGGTGGTATCTTGAATGCGGTAACTAGAACTGTACCCAAGCCGACTCATATGATTGGTGGTTATGCTCAGTTATCTTATGCATTTAACTATTACGGCACTGTGGGATCAAATCGTGATGAATATGTTATTGTTCATAAGATTGAAGATCAAGATGTTGACTGGTTAGAGAAGCCATTAACCCCTGAAAGAGAGGCGCAAAAGAACCCTCCAGGAATCAACAACTAATATAGCTAGGAGAAGAAAAGATGAAAATAAGAGCACAAATTTCAATGGTACTGAACCTAGACAAATGTATTGGTTGTCATACTTGTTCGGTTACTTGTAAAAATATTTGGACCAACCGAAAAGGTGTAGAGTACGCTTGGTTTAATAATGTTGAATCTAAGCCTGGTATCGGCTTCCCTAAAAACTGGGAAGACCAAAGTAAATGGAAAGGCGGCTGGAAGGTTGTTAATAACAAGCTAGAGCTGAATGCAGGTGGACGCATGAGTAAACTCATGAATATCTTTGCTAATCCAGATATGCCAGAGATTGATGATTACTATGAGCCGTTTGATTATAAATATCATAAACTACAAAGCTCACCTCTATCAGAAGCAACACCAACAGCCCGTCCTGTATCGCAAATTACAGGTAAGGATATGGAGAAGATTGAGTGGGGTCCTAACTGGGAAGATGATCTTGCGGGTGAATTTGAAAAGCGTTCTAAAGATACTAATTTTAAGAATGTTGACAAAGAGATGTACAAGGATTTTGAAAATACATTCCACATGTATCTTCCACGTCTATGTAACCACTGTCTTAACCCTGCTTGTGCCGCTTCTTGCCCGTCAGGCGCAATTTACAAACGTGAAGAAGATGGTATCGTTTTAGTTGACCAAGATAAGTGTCGTGGTTGGAGAATGTGTGTAACAGGCTGCCCATACAAGAAGGTTTATTACAACTGGGAATCAGGAAAATCTGAGAAGTGTATTGGTTGTTATCCAAGAATTGAGTCTGGTATGCCAATGGCATGTGCTGAGTCATGTGTAGGCCGTATTCGTTACGTAGGTGTTATGCTTTATGATGCGGATAAGATTGGTGGCACAGCGGCAACGCCAAGCGAAACTGATCTATATCAAGAGCATCTCGATGTATTCATGGATCCAAACGATCCTGAAGTGATCAAGCAAGCACTTGAAGATGGTGTACCGCAATCATGGATTGATGCAGCTCAAAACTCACCAGTTTACAAAATGGTGATGGATTGGAAGATTGCTTTCCCAATTCACCCTGAGTACAGAACTCTGCCAATGATGTGGTACGTGCCGCCATTGTCTCCGGTTCAATCTCAAATTGACAAGGGTAATGTTGAAACATCAAACGGCATCATACCAACGGTAGATGCAATGAGGTTCCCAGCTAAATATCTAGCTAACATGTTTACTGCTGGCGATGAAAAGCCAATTATGAGCTCAATGAGTAAGTTGCTAGCCATGCGTGCACATCAGCGCTTTAAAGCGGTTGATGGCACTGATGGTGCAGATGTATTGGCAGATGCTGGTTTGAGTGTTGAACAAGCTGAAGAAATGTATCAGATGTTGGGTATTGCTAATTATGAAGATCGTTTTGTAATTCCGACTTCACATGAAGAAATGCGCCATGAAGATCCATATGGGTTCCAAGGTCAAAACGGTTTCTCTGGTGGTAATACCAGTTCACACGGACCTGATGGCGGTAAAGGCTTTAGCTTATTCCCGTCAAGTCGTAAGAAATCAGTTATTCCAGTAGAAAATATGCCTAGGCATAAAAGTTAAGGAGAATTAACATGCAAATATTTAAAGTTTTATCAAAACTAATTGATTATCCAGATAACGAATTAATGGAGAATCTAGATTCAGTGATCGAGTATGTGAAAGATTCATCAGAGATTGCAGCCGAAGAGAAAGAAGCCATTATGGAGTTTATTTCATGGATGCGGGTTCACACATCAACCGGCATGCAACAAACCTATGTTGAAACTTTTGATATGGTACCAGAGCACGATCTACATCTAACGCATCATATCTTTGGTGACGATAATGGGCGCGGTCCAGCGTTGATTGATTTATCCGAGCATTACAAAGGCGAAGGCTTAGAGGTAAATGATGGAGAAATTCCAGATTTCTTACCTTTAATTCTTGAATACGTATCCAGTTTGGATGAGATGGAATCGCGCATATTCTTGGGTGATGCTAAAAAGATCATCAAGATAATTGCAGACAACTTGGATGAGGCTGAAAGCCCTTATGCTAAGTTGATTAGAATCATTGAGAAGCGCAGCTATTTAGCTGAAGCAGCATAAGGAGAATAGTCATGAATTTTGAAAACTTTTTGTTTGGCGTTTATCCATATATCGCCGGTGTTGTTTTTATTGTTGGCAGTTTATTACGATTTGATCGTGAACAATACACTTGGAAGGCTGATTCGTCGCAACTGCTGAGTAATAAAGGCATGGCATTAGCCAGTAATTTATTCCATGTGGGCATTTTGGGTATTTTCTTTGGTCATGCAGCAGGTATGTTACTACCACATAGTTGGTGGCAGTTAGTCGCTACCGATGTCCAGCATCAATATATTGCAATTTATGCAGGTATGGTGTTTGGTGGCATGGCTGCTATTGGTGCAGCGCTGTTGTTTTATCGTCGTATGACTAATGAGCGCGTGAAAGCAGTTAGCCGTTTGAGAGATAATTTTGTTATCTTTTGGCTACTAGTAACTGCACTACTTGGTCTGAATACTATTTTTGGTTCTCTACATCATGCAGAATCTGGTGATGTATCAACCATGTTGGTGCTAGCTGAATACGTAAAGAGTATTGCTACGTTGAGTGTTGATCCAACATTAATTGCGGGCGTTTCTTACACTTATAAGCTGCACATGTTATTCGGTATGACGCTGTTCTTGGTATTCCCATTTACTCGTTTGGTTCATGTTTGGTCGGTGCCAATTACTTACTTGATGCGTCCGTATCAAATTGTTAGAAGTAAATACATCAGAACGCATAAGTAGGAGAAGCAATGTCTGAATATTTCGATATGGTGACAAAAATGGAGTCGATGGGTGTGAATGATAACTACATCCAAGGCTGGGTGGCAGGGTACCTGCAAAACCCTGAAATCGAAGAGCAAAGAAGAACGCCTGAATACGAATCAGGCTATGAAGATGGCCAGGATAAAACTGACGCTAACTTTAACAATTTTTGCTAACTAACCAATCCGATCATTAGATCGGGTTATTAAACTAATGGAGTTATTTCAATATGAAAGTAAACAACAAGACTGTTGAACTAGATCCTGAGGGCTATTTAATACATCCCGAAGATTGGGATCATGATGTTGCCCTTGAATTGGCTGGTTCAGAAAATATCGAACTCAATGATGAGTATTGGTCGATATTTGATTTTATGCGTAAGTTTTATGATGAAAAGGGTGTTGCGCCGGACGTGCGACACACAACCAAGCAAATGGTTGAAGATTTTGGTGTGGATAAAAAAACGGCAAAATCCAAACTGTTTAAGATGTTTCCTTATGGTTATGTGAAACAGGCTTGTAAGGTTTCAGGTATGAAGCGTCCTAGAGGCTGGAGTACCGGTTAAGCAACATGAAGTTATTTTTGTTTAAATTTGCTTGGGCGTTCTTTTGGTTATTTTTTGGCCTAGTGATTGCCCAATCAAATCAAATAAACGAGCCAGGGTTGATCGCACTAACTATGTTGGTCACCTTATTGGTGGCAGATGGGGTTAAGTTAGTGGTTAAAAAAATTATGGCGCATGCGCTAAGCACCTAGTTAATCGTCATCATAACTTAGTAAATCACATCTCCCTCTTTGTTAAGGGCTAATCCTCCCTAATTGAATGTGGTTTGCTAAGTTATGATGACTTAATGTAGTTAGACAAATTCTACCTAAAAAAATCAATAATTACCCACCGGTTACCGGCGGATAAAAGGCCACTTCGTCTGTGGTTTGAATGAGGGTTGTGTCGGTGGCTATTTCTTGATTAACAGCGCAGAGAATATTGTTTGGAAAATAATACTCACCATGTTTTTTGGCCAGTAAATCTCTTAATTGCTTAACGCTGGTGTTGTTCTCAAGCTCAATGCTTTCACTTGAGGTTTTAAGGTTTTCTTTGAGTGAGGCAAAGTATAGAATTTTCATCCGCCAATCTCCGCCATTTGTCTGTTGCTAATATTGTCCACCACCGTATTAAATTCGTGTTTCTCGGGTTTTTTATTAATTGCATCTATAATCATTTGTTTAATTTCTTCATCGCTCAAATTTGAGCGTACAGCGTCTTTTAGAGAAATAGCATCCTCTTGTCCTAGGCATAGAATAAGATCCCCCTTAGCGGTTAATCTAACACGATTACACGTCTGACAAAAATGATTCGAGACGGCGCTAATAATGCCCACGGTGGTATTAGTATCTTTAATTTTATAATTACTGGCTGGACCATCTGTTTTTTTAGAAATTAACGGTATTAATCGACCCTCAAGGTGCTGGCTGATTTTAGCGAGGATAGCTTGCTCGCTCATATGTTGATCAGCCGCTTCGATGCCAGCATTGCCAATGGGCATGGTTTCGATAAAGCGAATATCAATACCTTTTTCAATGGCGAAATCAATCATTGATTCGATTTCATCGTCATTAATACCGTGCATGGCAACCGCATTGATTTTAATTGGGCTCATGCCTGAGGCAATGGCAGCATCAATACCTTTGATCACTTCATGCACATCGCCACCGCGAGTAATTTTTTCGAATTTTTCAGGTATTAGGGAGTCAATAGAAATGTTAACTCGGTTAACGCCATTTTTTTGAAGCTTGCCTGCAAATTTACCCAGCAAGTGCGCGTTGGTTGATAAAGGCATATCGGTAATGCCGGGCACCGAGCTGATTAAGCTGGCAATTTTAACAATACCGCGGCGAATTAGCGGCTCACCACCAGTAAGGCGAACTTTGCTAACACCTAGCTCGGCAAATAAGCGCACAATACGCTGGATATCTTCATAGCTTAAAATGTCTTCACGCTTGCAATTTGGCGCATGCTCATCGTCACGACAATAAAAACATCGATAGTTGCAGTGTTCGGTAATTGAGAGTCGGAGGTAGTTAATCTCACGACCAAATTTGTCAATTAGCTTGTTACTCATGATCCGACAACACCCAATGTCCCGACTTGCCACCTTGTTTTTCAAGTAGTTGCACATCAGTGATTTTCATAAAACGATCAACTGCTTTACACATGTCGTAAATGGTTAGTGCAGCCACAGATGCAGCAGTGAGTGCTTCCATCTCCACACCAGTTTGTGCATTCAGTTTGGTGAATGTTTTGATTAAAATGCCGCTATCAAGGTATTCAAAATCAACACTGACTTTTGATAAGTTTAGGCTGTGGCACATTGGAATAAGGTGGTGTGTTTGTTTGGCCGCCATAATGCCGGCAATTCTAGCTACGGCGAGTACGTCACCTTTTTTAAAATCATTGTCTTTGATTTTTTGTAGTGTCTCAGCTTTCATTAAAATTTTAGCTTGAGCTCTAGCAATGCGCGTGGTGGTTTCTTTGTTCGCTACATCCACCATATTAGCTTCACCGTTGGTATTTACATGGGTTAATTCATCACTCATGACATCATCTCGTTTAAAGGGTAGAAATTGATTATTTCACCTTGTTTGAAGGTGGTTTTTTCTTTAATTTCAGCCAAACCATCCGCCCAAGCCATTGAAGATAATACTTCGGAGCCTTGTTTTGGATATTGATTTGCTTTAGCTGGAATGCTTGATTGGTCAAGTTGTACACGGACAAATTCACGCCTAGGCTTAGATCGATGCCAATCAAAGTTAGCAGCGACTTTATAGCTCGTATTTAAATAATGCGTACAACCTTGAAGTTTTTTAATAAAAGGTCGGGCAAATAGTAAAAAAGTTACCATGGCAGAAACCGGATTACCCGGCAAACCGATAAAGGCTGTATTACCAACTTTACCAAAGGCTAGTGGCTTTCCTGGTTTCATCTTAATTCGCCATAAATTAAGCTCACCTAGGCTTTCAACTGCCGGCTTTACATGATCTTCCTCACCCACTGACACACCGCCTGTTGTCATGATTAAATCACAACTATCTTTAAGTGATGCTAGTGCATCAGTTGTGTCTTTAAGCGTATCTTTAATTGTGTTTAGATTAATAATGTCGCAATTTAAGTTGTTAAGCATAGCAACTAACGCATAGCGATTTGAATTATAAATTTGACCAGGTTTTAACTCGCACCCCGGTTTAACCAGCTCATCACCGGTAAAAAACACACCAACTTTAATGCGTTGAAACACTCTCAAAGTTTCAACACCAACAGAGGCGGCCAATGCAATATCTTGGGGTTTTAGTCGATGACCTTTGTCTAAAATAATGTCACCTGATGCAATGTCATTACCCATTGGTCGAATGTTTTCATTAAGGCTAATCGGACGATATATTTCAATTTTTGTATCGTTTTCAATCAGCTCACATTCTTCTTGCATGATGACTGTATTTGCCTCTTTAGGAATGGGCGCACCAGTAAAAATACGCGCTGCACACCCAGGAGATAATTCATTACCAGTACTGCCAGCAGGTATACGGTCAACAATCTCAAATGCAAAGCCACCAGGTGTGTTGATTTGATCTTCTTTAAGGTTAATAGCGTAGCCATCCATGGCCGAATTATCAAAACCAGGTACATTGATGCTAGAGCGCACATCACAAGCTAAGATGCGGTTAAGTGCACCATCTAACTTTACCATCTCTACTTGATTCGTACTGATGGCGGCTTTGGTTAATGTCTCTAGCGCCTCGTTTGTAGACAACAATGGCTGAATAATCTGGTCACAGCCACAATCCACGCTTTGGTTAGTCATTTGTACTTTAATACCTTGTTAAATTAAAAAAATGCGTTTGATTGTATCATACGCCGCCCGATTTATCGATAACATACCCACATGGAAACTATTAGTAAAAGCGATATTACTGCACTTATTCTTGCAGGTGGTCAAGCCAGACGCATGAATGGCAAGGACAAAGGGTTGGTTCTTTACAAAGACCAGCCGTTAATCGCTTATGTTGCAACAGCCATTCGCGCCAATGTTGGTAGTATATGGGTGAGTGCCAACAAAAACATTGACTTGTATCAAGCGTTTGGTGAAGTGGTGAGTGATGATTTGAGTGATTTTCAAGGCCCGCTTGCCGGCATTTCAGCGGCGTTAAGTCGCATTAAAACAAAATATTTGCTCGTGCTTCCTTGTGATGGGCCTTACGTTGAGCCAATTCTAATCAAAAGATTGGTTGACGCAATGGCTAATAATAAGGTTAGTTTGTGTGTAGCCAGTGAACATCAGCATTTACACCCGACATTTTCCTTGCTTAATGTGTCCATTAAGCCAGTATTAGACCAATATTTAGCCAATGGTGAGCGCAGGTTGGGGCAATTTTTTAGAGATAATCAGGCACTTGAGGTGGATTTTTCAGACCATGAGCGAATGTTTGTAAACTTTAACACACCTGAGGATTTACTTGAGGGCGCCTCTAAAAACCCATGACTAACACCACTTGTTAACTTGACTCGTGTCGCTGTCCTTTGCTTCTACCCATTTGCTGTCAGTATTTGTATGTTCTTTTTTCCAAAAAGGCGCCTGGGTTTTTAAATAATCCATAATAAATTCACAAGATTCAAACGCCGCTTTTCTGTGTTTGCTGGTGGTAATCACCAGGACAATTTGATCATTAATATTAAGCTCACCCACTCGGTGAATCACTGTTGTGTTGCCGAGTGGCCATCGAGCCTGGGCTTGCTCAACAATAGTGTTAAGTGCTTTTTCTGTCATTTGAGGGTAGTGCTCAAGTGTCATTTTTTTAATAGAGGCATCATCCAAATCTCGCACTGTGCCTACAAAACTCACCACAGCGCCAATGTCACTGTCATTGCCTCTGGCAAGGGCTACTTCAGTGGTTAAGTCAAAATTCTCTTTTTGGACAAGTATCTTATTCATGGATTAATTATAGGGGTATGTATAAGCTAGCTTTAATCTTTTTTAATCAGATAATGCTAATATTGAGTAAAAATAGGTATAATTTCAATTAGTTAGTTTCCAAAGACGGGAATAACAACAAACACAGACGTTTATTTAAATCTTTTTTGAAAGATCTTAAATAAGCGTCTTTTTTTTGCCAATTTCAAAGATGAGATTGGTAACTTTGGTATTGAAGCCGGTTATCGTGTTGTATTGATTTACAAACGGGATAACTGGCTTTTTTTTGGTTTAAAGAAAGTTAATAATAAGAGAGAAATAAGATGAAAAATTTAGTAATTATTGGTTCGGGTATGAGTGCAATGAAAGTGGTGGACGAAGTATTAAAGATTGACCCACTGATGTATCAAATCACCATTATTGGTGAAGAAAAAGAACTGCCTTACAATCGTATTATGCTTTCTCCGGTACTCTCAGGTGAAAAAGAGTTTGATGAAATTAAAACCCATGACGAGGGTTATTTCTCACAAAATAACATTACCTTTAAGCCTGGCTGTTCAGTAACGTCAATTGATCGCTTGAAAAAAACCGTCTTATTAACTAATGAAAAAGAATCTTATGACATTAGTTATGATCGATTAGTTATTTGTACCGGTTCAAGACCTTTTATTTTGCCATTGCCTGGTAATGATTTAGAAGGCGTGGTTTCGTTTAGAGATATTTACGATGTAGCGTACATGAAAGCTCAAGTTGGAAAATCAGCAAAAGTGGCAGTGATTGGTACGGGGTTATTAGGCCTTGAGGCGGCTAATGGACTTAATGAGTTAGGTTATGAGGTAACGGTTATTGGTAATTCTGGCTCTATCATGAATATGCAGCTTGATGCTTCATCAGGCGGCCTATTGCAAAAGGTGCTGGAAGATAAAAACATCAACTTTAAAATGAATGCTATCTCCACCAAAATTATCGGTGAGACCAAAGTTGAAGCTTTAGAGTTTGAAGATGGTACTCAACTAGAGACAGATATGGTGGTCATGTCGGTTGGCATTGTGCCAGAAGACACGCTAGCTGCTTCAGCTGGTTTGCATACAGATCGCGGCATTATGGTGGGCGACACAATGATGACCTCTGACCCAGTTATTTATTCAGTAGGTGAGTGTATTAAACACCGAGGGGCGACTTACGGTTTGGTGGCGCCATTATTTGAACAGGCGCGAGTGTGTGCTGAACAGATTTGTGAGGTTAATCATCATATGTACACTGGCTCAGACGTTTCAACCAAATTAAAAATCTCTGGTGTGGATGTTTTCTCAGCGGGTGAATTTAATAATGAAGATGATGAAGTTATGTGCTCGAAAGACCATTCGTTAAACACGAGAAAGCGCTTATCAATTCGGGATAATAAATTAGTGGGCGCAGTGTTATTTGGTGATTCAACTGATGGTTTGTTTTATTTTGATTTGATTAAAAATGAAACCGATATTACCGATATTCGTAAAACCCTATTATTTGGCGATATTAATATTGATGAAGCGAGTGCAGGTGCCTCTGGTGTTGAAAAAATGGCGGACGATGAGCAAGTATGTGGCTGTTTGGGTGTGACCAAAGGTGATATTGTTACTGCGGTTTCTAATGGCTGCGATACCTTTGAATCAATGCAGAAAGAGACTGGCTGCGCAACAGGCTGTGGTGGTTGTGCATCAGTGGCTAAACAGGTATTTAGCTTTGTCTCTGGCGCTGAACTGGTGGCTAAAGACACCTTGTGTGATTGCACAAACCATTCAACAGAAGAGGTGCGTGAGCATGTTAGATTGTTAGAAGAAGTTGCTAGTATTGATGAAGTTAGATCTGCATTAGAGTTTGACGGATCTTGCGAAAAATGTGGCGCTGCGATTAACTACTATTTATCGTCTCAGTTTAATGAAGCTTATGAGCACAATGATAAAGAACGTCCTCACAATGAAATGATGCATGCTAATTTACAAAATGATGGCACCTATTCCATTGTGCCGCAAATGCAAGGTGGCTTAACAACGCCATCGGAGCTTAAAGCCTTGGCAGATATTGCGGTTAAATATGAGGTGCCAACCGTTAAGGTTACGGGTGGTCAGCGTATTGATTTATTGGGCATTGCTAAAGATAACTTAAATGATATGTGGGATGAAATTGCTGCAGCTGGTATGGAATCTGGCTACGCTTATGGTAAAGCAACCAGAACGTGTAAATCTTGTGTTGGTTCGGATCACTGTTTAATGGGCACACAAGACTCAATGGGCTTATCGGTGAAAATGGAAGATGCTGTTTGGTCGCACTTTATGCCACACAAATTCAAGATGGGTGTAAGTGGCTGTCCTCGCAATTGCGCAGAAGCAACCATTAAAGATTTTGGTGTTATCTGTACCGAGAAAGGTTACGAGATCCACGTGGCTGGCGCGTGCGGTATTCGCACCAAGGCATGTTTAAAAGATCGTTTCTTTGAAACTGAAGCTGAGGTGGTTGAATACCTTAAAGCCTTTGTGCAGCTCTACCGAGTTGAAGCTAACTATCTTGAGCGAGTGATGCATTTTGAGGAACGTGTTGGTCTAGATTACATTCAATCAAAATTAGATACAGCTGAAAAGATTAAAACCTGGGCAGATCAGTTGCCAAAAACAATTAAAAATCCTTGGGTCACGACGGATCACAGAGAAAAGCAACCTGCTTAATTAAAGGAGATATTATGAAAGATAAATTAAATCTATTTTCATTTAGCGGCAAATACCGAATTTTGCACCTCACGTGGTTTGCCTTCTTTATGACCTTTGTGGTCTGGTTGGGCTTAGGTCCGATGATGCCGTTTATTCAAGAGGCGTTATCACTCACTGATCAACAAGCCAAAGTATTGCTGATTCTTAATGTAGCGATGACCATTCCTGCAAGAATTGTTGTGGGTATGTTGGTGGACAAATATGGACCAAAAATTCTATTTAGTGCTATTCTAATTTTAGGTGGATTAATCTCAATTGCCTTTAGTTGGATGCAAACGTATGACCAATTGGCACTGTTACGATTTTTATCAGGCTTTATTGGTGCTGGTTTTGTGGTGGGTATTCGCATGATTTCAGAGTGGTTTCCAGCCAAACAGACTGGTTTGGCACAAGGTATTTATGGGGGTTGGGGTAATTTTGGCTCAGCAGGTGCAGCGATAACCCTGCCATTTATTGCCAGTAGCTTTGGTGGCGATGATGGCTGGCGCTATGCAATCACTATGGCTAGTGTTGTTGCGATTGCTTACGGTGTGTTTTATTACTTTAATGTAACTAATACACCAAAGGGATCAACTTACTTTAAGCCTAAAAAATCAGGCGCGATGGAAGTTAGTAATCGACAAGATTTTATACTATATGTGTTAATGAATATTCCACTATATTTAGCATTATCGCTACTTACTTGGAAGTTGTCACCAGCTAATATGGGCATGATTTCAGCCTCGGTTGAACTTATTGTGTATGCAACTCTGGTGATGATATTTTTATTCCAAGTGTATAAGACTTGGCAGGTCAATGCTGAGATTTTAAAAAATCCTGTGCCAAAGCAACATCAGTACAAGTTTAAGCAAGTGGCAATTCTTGATTGGGCCTATTTTGTCACATTTGGTACCGAGTTGGCTGTGGTATCCATGTTGGCAATGTTCTATGTAGACTGGTTTGAATTGCCTAAAATTACTGCGGCGCTATTGGCAGGCGTGTATCCGTTTATTAATTTAGTTGCACGCCCAGGTGGTGGTTATTTGAGTGATAAGTTTGGTCGCAAGCGCATCTTAATTGTGGTGTTTAGTGGTACGGCTTTAAGTTTCTTAGCCTTAGGAAATGTTGATCAGAGCTGGTCAATTTACCCGGTGGTGGCGTTAACTATTGTTGGCGGTATTTTTTCAAAGGCTGGATCGGGCGCGGTGTTTGCCATGGTACCACTGATTCAAAGACGTCTTACTGGGCAAATTGCCGGCATGGCAGGTGCGTTTGGTAATGTGGGTGCGGTGTTATTTTTAACGGTTAATACTTTGGTAGACTACGATCAATTCTTTATGATTATTGGTCTTGTTAGTGCGCTTGTATTGGTATTGATTGTTGTATTTTTAGAAGAGCCGAAGGGCAACATGGTTGAGGTTTTGGATGATGGTACGGTTGAGGTTATTAAACTAAATTAATGATGAAGCAGCTTAAAGCACAAATCAATTCACATTCTATCGCAGGTATTAAACCTGAGAATCAAGATTGTGTGGCTTATCATATGCCTGATAATAAATCCTTAGAGTTTAAAGGTATTGCCGCGGTTATTGCTGATGGTGTTAGCGCTTGTGAAAGAGCTAAAGAAGCCAGTAGTTGTTGCGTGAATGGTTTTTTGAGTGATTATTATTCAACGCCTGAATCCTGGAGTATGGAGCATTCGGCTAGTAAGGTTATTTCAGCGCTTAATAATTGGCTGCACTCGCAATCAGCGCGTTCCAATGAAGTGTCATCCATGCTCTCAACCCTTAGTGTGTTGATTGTTAAATCAAATGTTGCACATTTGTTTCATGTGGGTGATTCAAGAATTTATCGCTATCGACAAGGGGTGTTGACCCAACTTACTAAAGATCATATTCTTAGTTTGAATAAAGAAAAAACCTACCTTTCAAGAGCCATGGGATTTGATCTAACGGTTAATGTTGATTATCAGACCTTTGATTTACAAGTGGGCGATCAATTTTTAATGACCACCGATGGTGTACATGATTATTTAGATGACGCCTTATTGGAAATATTAATGGGTCGAGGGCTTAATGCGCAAGATTTAGTTGAGCGTGCACTGAGTAAAAATAGTCTAGATAACATCTCAGCACTTATCATGACCATTGGGCAATTACCTGAGAAGAATTTAGATGAAGCTTTTGACGAGCTTACACAACGCCCAGTACCGCCTGATTTAACCCAGGGTATGAAAATCAATGGTTTTGAGATTGAATCTTTGATTGTTTCAAGTGCAAAAATGCAGCTGTATTTAGCTAAAGATATAGTCACAAAACAGTTAGTTGCGCTTAAAACCCCATCGGTAAACTTTGAGGATGATCCAGAGTACCTAAAGCATTTTATGTATGAGCAATGGGTGGGCAATCGTATTCAAAGTCCAAATGTGGTCAAAATTCATAATACTGATGATTCAGCGCAATTTTTAGCCTATGCTATGGAGTATGTCAAAGGCCAAACTCTGCGAGATTGGATCAATGAACATAAAAATCCGGAGTTAGATATTGCCGTTAGTATCATTAAGCAGATCATCCAAGGCATGCGCGCTTTTCATCGTCAAGAGATGGTTCATGGTGATCTTAAACCTGAAAATATCATGATTAATGAAATTGGTCAGGTGAAAATTGTTGATTTTGGTTCAGTCAGAATTGCAGGCGTATCTGAGTTGGTTAACCCTATTCATACTAATACAAATCAAGGCACGCAAGGGTATACTGCCCCAGAAGTAATTTTGGATGGGCGCGTCTCACAGGCTTCGGATCAATTTAGTTTGGGTGCTATTGTGTATGAGATGTTTTCATCAAAGCTAGTCTATCAAGACAAGTTAGATAAAAATTTAACCAGAAACAAGCTGGCAAAATTAAGCTATGAATCCACCTTGTTGCAAAATCCAAACTTGCCCATCTGGATTGATGGCGCTATTCGTAAGGCTTGCAGTTTGGATGAAGATAAAAGATACGAAGTGCTGAGTGAGTTTTTGTACGATTTAGAGCATCCTAATGAGAAATTTCTAAAACTGTCAAAGCCTAAAAAACCAGAAGCTGAATTAAACAAATACAGACTCTGGTTAGCTTTTTCTTTTGCAATTAATTTTGTATTATTGTTGTTATTAACTATTAAATAAAAAATGAGTTTTAAAACCACTTGCCCTTATTGTGGCGTTGGCTGCGGTATTGAAATTAGCCGGTCAGGATCAAACCTAAAGTTAACCGGCGATAAGGCGTCGCCTGTTAATCAAGGCATGCTCTGTATTAAAGGCCAAACCTTGTTAGAAACGGTTGGCACTGATGAAGATAGATTGTTATCTCCATCAATTGGCAGTTGGGACGAAACCATACACACCATTCGTGATCACTTTTTAACCACACCGAAGCATGAAATCGCCCTGTATTTATCTGGGCAAATGTTAATGGAAGATTTATATGTGGCCAAAAAATTTGCCGATAGCTTCGGTATTAAAAATATCGAGAGTAATTCTCGCCTGTGTATGTATTCAACCGTAGAAGCTAATAAAAGAGCCTACGGTGCAGATATTGTGCCTGTGTCTTATGATGATATTTACTTGGCTGAAACTATTTTTATTATTGGTAGTAACACCGCTGATTGTCATCCCATTGTATTTAATCACGTCAGAAAATCCAAAGCCTTTGTGGTCTGTGTTGATGTGTATGAAACCACCACAGCCAAACAAGCAGATTTATTCATCCAAGTAGAGCCGGGTCGAGACATGGCGCTGATTGATGATTTGGTTAACCAGCCCTGGTTTAAAGATAAAAAAACCCTTAGCATTTATTCCCAGGGGTTAACGCAATCAACCGATGCCACTGACAAAGTCAACGCACTGATTAATGCGCATATATATACTGGCAATATTAACAAGCCAGGCTGCGGTGTGTTGTCACTTACAGGGCAATGTAATGCGATGGGCGGGCGTGAAATTGGCGTTCGCACTGGCGATTTAACCGCTACTGAATTTTTCTCAACCGATCAAATTAAAGTCTTATGGGTTATGGCAACCAATCCAGCCCATTCCATGATTAATTACCGAAAAATTGATACATTGATTGTTTCGGATTTCACCAAAACACTGACCACGCAGGACGCTGATATTGTTTTGCCAGCTTGCTCATGGAGTGAGAAAACTGGCCATCAAAAAAACTCAGAAAGACGCTATTTAGAGCAAAACGCATTTTTGCCACCAGCGGGCGAGTCTAGGCCAGATTGGGAGATTATCTGTTTAGTGGCTAAGTCGTTAGGGCTTAAAGGCTTTGATTATCAATCAGCTGCAGAAATTTGGTATGAGATGGATATTGACGATCATTGGGCGCCACAAATCAAGGTTGATGAAATCCCCGTGGTGATCAAGCCAACTGATCGAACTTATGGTCAATCAGTTAACAATGGTCGCCTGTTGGCACAGTGGCATAGTATGTCACGTACACAAAAAAGCAAAACTTTAAACAAACTAACCAAGCAACATCCAGACTCGGTGTCGATTCATCACGTAACCAATACTGAATTATTTAAAAATAAAACTGTGGAATTGGATAAGTATTCTAAACAACCTTGTTTTAAAGGGTAAAAATTACAACATTAACTAAAAAAAGAGGATGGGTAATGGTTAAAAAAATTAGCGCTATTTTATTACTGATTATTTCAGGGTTATTTTCAAATTCTGCCATTTCAGCGCCACCACCAGAAGTGGCAGCTGTACATATTATGACAGACGCATTGCTGGCTTTAAAAGAGTCTAAGGCACAAGGCAAAAGTTCAATCGAAGATGTTGAAAATTTAATTGTCGAGCAATTACTGCCCAATTTAGACATTACTGAAAGTACCAGACAAGCATTAAAAACACATTGGGATGAGTTAAAACCCCAACAGCAACTAATTCTAAAATCTTATCTTGCGGTTTCTTTAGTTGATAACTATTCAGCTATTTTGGCTGCTTATGATGATCTTGATGGTATTAAAATTACAGCCGACCCCAAGGCAAAGCGTAAAGATAACAAAGCCATTGTAAAGTTAAATATTCATATTAATGGCGAGCAAAAACCTGTTGTAGTTTCCCTGAAGATGATGCTTAGTAATGACTGGCATATTTACGATGTGGTGTTTTCAGGGGTAAGCTTGGTGAAAAATTATCAAGCTTCTTTTGGCTCACAAATAAAGCGTAAGGGTATCGAGGGTTTGATGGCTAAGGCCTCAAAAAAACTCAGAAAACATACCAGTGAGAATTGCCCAGTATGTATTGCCATGAACTTTAAGAAATCAATGCTGACTAAACAATAGGTAGTGTCACTTTGCTGTCAAAATGTGGCCATTCGTAGCGAATAGGGTAGTTTCGGCGGTAATATTCAAAATTTTGGATATTTTTAATGGCTACCGTATCTTGTTTAAAGTCATAAACTTCATTTAAACAATCTAGCAAATTTTCGCTTTTTAGCGTTAAAACACCAGGATTTATCAGATTTTTAATGTTTTCTTGCTGTTTTTCGCCTAAAAAATCACATAAAGCCTCATAAACCATAAAGCTACCCATAAATTTAGCGTCAACTGAGTGTCCTGCGATGTGAGGAGAGGCTAAATACGCCGTTTTTTGAAGATTTTGATTAATATTTGGTTCATTTTCCCAACAATCAATCACATTTTCCATCGTTTGCGTTTTTTCCCAAATTTCTTCAACAATAACCCCGCCTCGAGCAGCATTAAAAACAATGGTTTGATCAGTTATATGATGAAAATTAGCCTTATTTAGCAGTTTATAGCTTGGATATTTGCCATCAAAGGTCAAAGGTGTGTGAAAAGTAATAATATCAGCACTTAGTGCAGTATCTAGATCAACAAAATTTGGCAAATTTTCATTATCTTGACGAATGGGATCATTTAACAGAGTATTGATGCCTAAAAGTTCGGCTTTAGCCGCGAGGCGCGAGCCGACATTACCTACACCAATAATGCCTAGGGTTTTGTCTTGATAATTAAAGTTGTGTTTGTCAGCCAGATTAAGAATCGTGGCAATGACAAATTCAGCCACTGCCATCGAATTACAACCCTGGGCTGAGAAGAACTCAATGCCATTGTTTTTAAGATAATCTTGATCCACATGATCAAGCCCCGCAACCGTTGAGCCAACAAATTTAATAGAGCTGCCTTTTAGTAGTGTCTCATTAACTTGAGTGCGCGAACGCACAATCAGCACGTCGCAATCTTTAACCGAAGCGGCATTTATATCACGCCCAGCCATAGCGGTTATTTCACCAAATTGTGAAAAAATTTCGTTATAAGCGTAGCATGCGTCATCAATAATAAGTTTCATATTTTTTTATGTCACGGAGGAAAGCAAGGCTTTCCTCCGTTACCAATTTATTGGTTGTAGATTGTGTATTTTAAGATATTCATTAGTTTTTGAGAAATGTTTACAACCAAAAAAACCTTTGTGTGCAGAAAATGGCGAAGGGTGGCTGGCTGTTAATATTAAATGTTTGTCAGCATTGATTAAGCTTGCTTTTTGTTGTGCATGCGCACCCCAGAGTAAAAACACCAGATTTTGTTTATGATCACTAAGTAATTGAATAACTGATTCAGTGAAACCAACCCAGGGTGTTTTGGCGTGAGATCCTGGTGAGTTTTTTTCTACCGTTAGGCTGCTGTTAAGTAGTAGTACACCTTGTTTTGCCCAACGCTCAAGATTGCCACTCGCATTGGGTTTAATGGCTAAATCTAGCTCAAGCTCATGATAGATGTTTTTGAGTGATGGCGGAATTTTTACCCCATCTGGCACGGAAAAACTAAGCCCATGCGCCTGGCCTTCATTATGATAAGGGTCTTGCCCAAGGATAACCACTTTGGTATTAGCAAAGCTGCTAAGCTCAAAAGCATTAAAAATTTGATTTTCAGCTGGAAAAATTTTTATATTTTGGCCGGCTTGATAGGACAAGAAATCATCCAAATATTGAAAAGATTCTTGTTGAAATAACAGGTCTAAATACTCAGACCAGTCGTTTTTTATAACCCTGCCCACCATAATCGCAAACGATAGCCTAACGTAGTTACGTAGCCCACTTCGGTGAATTGAATTCGACCTTTTGGATTAATAAAGAAACTCGTTGGTGTGCCTTTAACGCCGTATAACCTGGCAATGGAGCCAGACTGATCGTTAATAAGGTTATTGAGTTGCATGTCATTTTCTTTGGCATAAGCTTTGATTTCTAGATCATCACCTGATTGAATGGCAACATTAAGCACTTTGTAGTCTTCTGAAATGGCCTGAATATTGTCATTTTCAAGCTTGCACACCGGACACCAAGTTGCCCAAAAATGCACCAACACACCTTGATCGGGCAACGGATTAGCATTCATCACTTCGCCACTGAGTGTTTTAGAAGTGAAGCTAGGTGCCATGCCGGTAGTTAAGTCTTGCTGTTGGTAGGCGCGAATGATAAAAATGGCTAAGATAACCATCATAAATTGCATGATAGTTTTACGTTTTGGTCGTTTGATTTGCATGTGGTGAATTATAGCCTAAGCGAAATACAAGAAAAAGTTACAGTGGTACTTTTTAAGATCATCGTTAAAAAAAACTTAATTTAAATCAAGAAAATTAACATAGGTTATTTTTATTAAAAAATACTATATTTATAATAGGTTGTTACTAAGTAGATGCAACTCGGGGGGGTAATCATGACAACAAAGCAAACAAGTAAATATCATTTATTTTTGTCAAAAATTCCTTTATTTAAAAATATCAATGAACAAGAGTTGATTGACTTTATTAACTTGGTTAAAGTTAAACAATACTATCGTGGTGAGATGGTAACTTTTGATTCCAAAGAGCATGCTAAATGCTATGTGGTGTATGACGGTTTGTTTAAGTTAACTAGAATGGATGAAAAAGGTGAAGAGATAGTTATCACTATTGCGGATAAAAGAAGCACTGTGTCGCCTATGCATTTTTCAAAACATTATGAAATTTGTGCTGAATTTGTAAAAAACACCACGTTACTATATTTTAATAAAGATGAAATTGACGCATTCACCGCTAAAAATCATCAATTTGCCATGAATGTGATTGATTTCTTAGCTAAAAGCGTTCAGTCATTAATGCTAAGCGCTGAAGTGTTGCAACTAAAAACTGCAAAGGAGAAAGTGGGTTGGTATATGGTGCAAAGTAAAATTAATAACAATTTTAAGCTACCTTATCCAAAGAATTTAATTGCTGCTTACTTAGGTATGAAGCCTGAGTCTTTTTCAAGAGCCTTGGTTCAGCTTAAAAAGGATGGTATTAAAGTAGAGGATAAGGTCATTGTTTTAGATGATATTAATGAATTATGTCAGTATTGTGACAAAGTTACAGGTGCAAATTGCCGATCATTTAAAACTTTGAGTTGCGCTCATTATTAATTATAAAACAACATAGGTTGTTTTTATTTTAAACAACTATTTATATAATAAATTTTCGTATATTAGAGAGTGTAGTTATGGCTGAAGTGATTGATAGAATTGATGTCTGTGGTGTATTAGTGCATGCTCAAAAAGACAAAGAACAAGAAGTAAAAGACATATTAAGTGCAATCGATGGTGTTGAAGTACACCACACTACAGAAGATTCACGTTTAATTGTTACCATTGAGCTGGATGGTAGAAAACAAATTATGGATACCATGGGTAGTTTTAACGAAATCCCCAATGTCGTTTCTACTGTATTAACTTATCAACATTCAGAAGAAGTTTAATTATCAATTATGGCCATTTCACGCAGAGAATTTTTCATAAATTCTGCAAAATTGGCCACCACTTCAGCGCTAATTGCAACAGGAATTGTTAGCTATTCAAAATATGCTTATTCGATTCCTGCAACGGCTATTCGTCCACCTGGTGCGCTAGCAGAAAAAGATTTTATTTCTGCTTGCATTCGCTGCGGACTCTGCGTGAATGATTGCCCATTTTCAACTTTGTCGTTAGCAACTGAAGAAGATGGTGTCGCCATTGGTACGCCATTTTTTACTGCGCGCACTGCAGGTTGTGAGATGTGTGAAGATATTCCTTGCGTTAAAGCATGCCCAACAGGCGCGCTTGATAAAAAACTAACAGATATTAATAATGCAAAAATGGGCCTTGCACGAATTGTTGATACCGAAGGTTGCATTGCTTATCAAGGATTAAGGTGCGAGGTTTGCTTTAATATTTGCCCACTTCAGGGAAAGGCTATTACCGTGGAGATGCGCCATAATAACCGTAGTGGCAAACACGCTCTATTTGTTCCTGTTGTTCATTATGATCATTGCACGGGTTGTGGCAAATGTGAAGAGGCATGTATTATGGAGGAGGCAGTTATTAAAGTGTTGCCTACAAAGCTAGCCATGGGTAAGCGTCAAGATCACTACAAACTCGGCTGGGAAGAAAAGCAAAAAGCTGGTGGATCCTTAGTGTCTCCAGATATTGAGCATAAATATAATCTTCCCGAGGGAAAACAATATGACCTTCAGGGTAAGGGATTGACCGATATCAAAGTAGAGTCAAGTTTAGATAACGCATTGGATTCACTTAATAGTTTTAATCCATTATTTGACATCAAGAAAAAATGAAAAAAACCAGTATTTGTCAGGTAGTTGGCAATGATGCCAAAAAATCCAAAGGTTGGCTTGGGGCGAATAAATATCTTATTTTGCGTCGTCTGTCACAACTAGGTATTTTGTTTTTGTTTTTACTAGGACCTTTGTTTGATATCTGGATTGTTAAAGGTAATTTAACTTCGAGCCTTACTTTGGATGCACTACCGCTGAGTGATCCATTCGTTTTATTGCAGTCTTTCTTTGCGGGGCATTCGTTAGCTACAGATGCGCTTATTGGCGCTTTTATTGTATTGATGTTTTATTTTATTGTTGGTGGCCGGGCATTTTGCTCTTGGGTGTGCCCGATGAATATAGTGACTGATGCAGCAAATTACTTACGTTGCAAGCTGGGCATTAAAGCCGCAAGTGGTGGTGTTTCAAATAAAACTCGGTATTGGATATTAGCAATAAGCATGTTTAGTGCATGGCTGACTGGTTCAATTGTTTGGGAGTTGGTTAATCCTGTGTCAATTTTGCATCGAGGTATTATTTTTGGCATGAGTTTTGGCTGGAGTTTGATTGTATTAATTTTTCTATTTGATTTGTTTGTGGTTAAAAATGGCTGGTGTTCGCGTTTGTGCCCCATGGGCGCTTTTTACAGCTTGCTTGGAAAAGCTTCTCTGCTAAAGGTAAATGCAAAAGATCGTAAAAAATGTACAGATTGTTTGGAATGTTATGCTGTATGCCCAGAATCTCAAATTATCAATCCTGCACTCAAAGGTAATGGTAGTAGTATCGTTTTAGATAAGAACTGCACAAATTGTGGGCGTTGTATCGATATCTGCGAACCAAAAGTATTTGTCTACTCTTCTCGTTTCAAAAAAAATTAACACAAAACAACCTATGTTAATGAAATGAATATAACAAACGTTTAAAGTTGTTAGTTCATTTTAATAGGTAATTTGTTTTTTAACTAAATCTGCGAGGAGAAAGAATGGCTATCACAAGAAGGGAGTTTATCAAAAATAGTGCAATAAGTGCAACAGCTACAACAGCTGGTGTTACTTTACCGGGCATCGCACTTTCAAACTACAATGAGAGTGTTGACGGTATCAAGTGGGACAAAATTCCTTGTCGCTTCTGTGGCACAGGTTGTTCGGTTTTGGTGGGTACTAAAAATGGAAAAATGGTCGCCTCTCAAGGCGACCCTGATGCACCAGTTAACAAAGGTCTTAACTGTGTTAAGGGTTATTTTTTATCTAAAATTATGTATGGTAAGGATCGTTTAACCAAGCCACTTCTTCGTAAGAAAAATGGTAAATATGATAAAAATGGTGATTTCACACCAGTATCTTGGGATGAGGCATTTGACGTTATGGAGCAGAAATGGAAGACTGCGCTTAACGTATCTAAAGAAGAAAATAAGGGTAAACCTGCTGATAAGCTAACTTCTCGCGTCGGCATGTTTGGCTCGGGTCAGTGGACTGTTTGGGAAGGTTATGCCGCTTCCAAACTTTTTAAGGCCGGCTTTAGATCAAATAATATTGATCCTAATGCTCGTCACTGTATGGCATCAGCGGTAGGTGCATTTATTCGCGCCTTTGGTTCTGATGAGCCAATGGGTTGTTATGATGACTTTGAGCATGGTGAAGCGTTTGTGTTATGGGGTTCTAACATGGCAGAAATGCACCCAATTTTATGGTCGCGTATTTCTGATACACGCTTAACCAAACCTGGTTCTGAAGTTCATGTACTTTCAACTTACGAGCATCGCTCATTTGAATTGGCTGATAATGGTATGATTTTCAGCCCACAAACAGACACGGCCATTCTTAATTATATTGCTAAATATATTATTGATACTAAGTCTTACAACACAGATTTTTTAAGAAAGCATGTTAACTTTACCAAGACACCAACAGATATTGGTTATGGATTGCGCAATGATCACCCTTTGCAGAAAAAAGCTAAAAATCCTAACAAGGGTAAATTAACCAAAATTAATTTTGAAGAATATAAGGAATCGCTTAAGCCTTATACCGTGGAATATGTTTCTGAGCTTTCAGGAGTTTCTACAGAAAAATTAGAGCGTTTGGCTAAACTATATGCAGATCCAAATAAAAAAGTAGTATCGCTTTGGACAATGGGTGTAAACCAACACACTCGAGGTGTTTGGACCAATGGCTTGATTTATAACATTCACCTATTAACTGGCAAGATTTCTGAGCCTGGCAATGGTCCATTTTCATTAACTGGACAGCCATCAGCTTGTGGTACAGCTCGTGAAGTGGGTACGTTTGCTCACCGCCTTCCTGCAGATTACGTAATCATGAAGAAGCCACATCGTGATTTTGCTGAAAAAATTTGGAAGCTACCAGAAGGCACAATTCCAGGCAAGAAAGGTTTGCACGCTGTTGCGCAAAGTAGAGCGCTTAAAGATGGCAAATTAAATGTTTATTGGGTAATGTGTAACAACAACATGCAAGCTGGACCAAACATTAATGATGAAATGCTGCCAGGTTGGAGAAACCCAGATAACTTTGTTGTTGTCTCTGATCCGTATCCTACTGTTTCCGCTCAAGCGGCCGACCTTATTTTGCCAACAGCAATGTGGGCAGAAAAAGAGGGTGCTTATGGTAATGCTGAAAGACGCACGCAATTTTGGCGTCAGCAGGTGCAAGCGCCAGGTGAGTCTAAATCAGACTTATGGCAGTTGGTTGAATTTTCCAAGAGATTTACAACAGATGATGCTTGGTCAGATGAGTTGTTAGCGAAAAATCCTGAGTATAAAGGGAAAAATTTATATGATGTGTTGTATGCAAACGGTCAAGTAGATCAGTTTGCTAAGCAGGATATTACCGATGATCGTGGTAATAAATATGACAATAACGAAATGGATGATTTCGGCTATTACATTCAGAAAGGTTTGTTCGAGGAGTATCGTCGTTTTCAGCTTGAAGGGCCTAAAAAAGGTCATGAACTGGCAGAGTTTGATATCTACCATAAAACAAGAGGTTTGCGTTGGCCAGTGGTTAATGGCAAGGAAACGTTATGGCGCTATCGAGAGGGCTACGATCCATATGTTAAAGCAGGCGAAGGGATTAGTTTCTACGGTAAAAAAGATGGAAAAGCTAATATTATTACCGCACCATACGAGCCACCTGCAGAAGTGCCAAATGAAGAGTTTGACTTATGGATGTCAACTGGTCGTGTGCTTGAGCACTGGCATTCAGGCTCTATGACAAGACGTGTTCCAGAGTTATATCGCGCCGTACCAGATGCAGTTATTTACATGCATCCAGATGATGCTAAAGCGCGCGGTTTAAGACGCGGTAAGAATGCTAAGATTTCTTCATCTCGTGGTGAAATGGTTGCAATGATTGAAACAAAAGGCCGTAATAAGCCACCTAAGGGCTTGGTGTTTGTACCTTTCTTTGATGCATCACGTTTGGTTAATAAATTAGTGCTGGATGCTACCGATCCGCTTTCTAAGGAAACGGATTATAAGAAGACACCAGTTAAAATTGTTAAGGTATAGGGAGATATCATGAAAAATAAATTATTAGCAATAACAGTTGCTTCGGTATTTACACTAGGCTCACAAGCAGGTTTTTTTGACTCAAAACATAATTGGAATAATCCAATATCAGCGGCAATGGACACTGTTAATGAGGTGTCAACTAAAGCTAAAACAATCGTCACCGATACGGTTGATGCAGTTAAGGATGTGGCAGAAGAGGTGGTTGGTAGTGTGACTGATGCAGCTAATTCAGCAGTTGATACAGTAGATGTTGCTTCGCTTCGTGGTACGCATGTACTTGACGATCTATCAATTGCACCTCAGAAGATTAAGTGGATAAAGAAAAATGTTGAATTTGAGCGTAGCTATGACGATCAGCCGCCACTTATTCCTCATAAGACTGCCGGTATGACAATCAACCTTAAAAAGAATAAATGTTTAAGTTGCCACAGTGATGAAAACTACAAAGAGGAAGAATCACCTAAGATGTCAAGTACACATTTCTTTACTCGTGACGATAAGCGATTGCCTGAAATGTCACCAAGACGGTATTTCTGTTTACAGTGTCATGTGCCACAGGCTAAGTTAGATCCTTTGGTTGAGAGTGACTTTATTAATTTGGACGAATGATAATAAGCTAAATTAATGAGTTCAATGACTAGGGCTCAATTGCTGAGAGGTGGTTGGGGCTCGAATAAAAAGGTTGTTGTTAGGCCGCCATGGTCAAAGGTCGAAGATCAGTTTACCGACCTATGTAATCGTTGTGGCGCTTGTGTTGACGCTTGCCCTGAGAAAATACTAGACACAGGATCAGGAAAATTTCCTTTGGTGGATTTTTCTAAAGGTGGCTGCAGCTTTTGCAAGAAATGTGCAGAAGCTTGTCAATATGATGCTTTTGTTAAAACTAGTAGTCAGCCATGGGGGCTAACTGCCAAAATTGAAGACAATTGCCTGTCCAAAGTTGGGGTAGTGTGCCAGTCTTGTTCAGAGATTTGCGAACATGGTGCTATTGAGTTTGGTTTGCAAATGGGTGGAACGCCAAGCATTAATCTAGATGTAAGTAATTGTAATGGTTGTGGAGATTGTGTGTCGATTTGCCCAAAAAATGCCATTCAAATTAATTAATATTTTATATAAGGAGAAAATACAATGAATAGAAGATCTGCAATAAAAGCACTAATAGGTGGTGCGATAGCGCTATCAAGCATGGCACCGTTTAGTGTGCTGGCAAATTTTATGGGAAAATTAAAAGCTGACGATGCAATTAACAAAATAACTGGCGGCAAACACACCACATCCGCTAAATTAAAGCTAAAGTCACCAAAGTTAGCTGAAAATGGCACACAGGTTCCTGTAACAGTCGATGCAACAGCATTAATAGGGGTTCAGAGTATCTTTTTGATCGTTCACGAAAATATTAAACCGGTAGCTATGCGTGTTGATTTTGAATCTTCTGATGCGATTACCTTTGCAAGCTTTAGGGTGAAGATGGGTAAGCCAACTAAAGTAACTGCAATTGCTCAAACCTCGGCAGGTTTTGTAACCGCCTCAAGTCAAACCAAAGTTACTAAAGGTGGCTGCTAATCTAATTAAGGAGAATTATTATGGCAAAGAAAATTAAAGCAAGAGCAAAAATTAAAAACGGTTTGATTGAAGTTAAATATAAGGTGGTACACCCAATGGAAACGGGTCGTAGAAAAGACAAGTCAGGTCAATTGGTTGCAGAGGACTATATTAATTTTATTAAAATTTCCAAAAATGGCAAAGATATGTTTACCTTGGTGCCGAACTCAACAGCGTCTAAAGATCCATATTTTTTCTTTAAATTAAAAGGTATCAAGGGTGATGCAATTACACTGTCTTGGATAAGCAATACAGGTGAGAAAAACTCGTCCACGACCAAAGTTAAATAATCTGTAACAATCATTGCATATTTTGTCTAATCAAAATTTGCATTTAAAGGTGCTCATCATGAATATGCCTATAAAAATAGTTGCATTTGTGTTGGGCATTTTTTGGTATTTATGGCATGGGATCCTTTATGGCTAATATGAGTAATGATATGTCAATTATGAATGGGCCTATGTCGAATATACGTTATGACATTAATAAATTTAAAGCCTGAGAACGTTATGATGCCTTGGTTAAGGTAGGAGGGGTATGCAAAAAAAATACACGTATCAAGCAGTTTGTTTATCACTGTTTATTTCATTTCAAACATATGCAGATGATTTGGTTAGTGGGCAAATTATTGCAGCAAAATCATGTGATCGGTGTCATGGGGAGTTTGGTATTAGTGATGATACGGACACGCCGCATTTGGCATCCCAGAGTGTCAATTATATTGTTAAGCAATTAAAAGACTATAAGCTGAAAGCCCGTAAAGATAAGAATATGTATAAGCGTGCTAAAAAACTAAACGATGAGCAGATGCAAAACGTTGGCGCCTGGTATGAATCACAATTATTGCCAGAAACAAACCCAGCTTTAAGAGTGAATATTAAAACACCTGCATTAATAAACAAAGGAGATGTGGACCGAGGTATACCCCCTTGTGACTTATGTCATGGTAAGGATGGAAAAACCTCAATTGGTTCGACGCCAGTTTTGGCGGGTCAGCAGTTTGGTTATCTGCTTTCAACCATGGAATATTTTGCAGACGGTTCTCGTAGTAACGATCCAGGTGGTGCGGTTCAGGGGATTCTCAAAAAATTATCTGATGTTGGAATGGAGGCTCTGGCGATATATTATTCGCACCTAGGTGGCAGAGAGATAGAAGAATAAACACTACCAGGCGGCACTTTCCACTAAGGATTGAATCAACTTGTTTGCTTGAGTTGTTGGCGGTGCTGATTTTAGATCTAATGGAGTTAGTTTTGTATAAACAACATGAGTTTTATTGGGGTTGTCAACCAATGAATAAAGTGCAATTTTAAAAGGACAAGCTGAGATGTTTAAATGGTTAGCTGAAACCAATTGGTGTGAAATTTTGGCAGAGCAAAATTCAATAATTTCAGCTTTTTGATAAATATTTTTGGCATTTTGAACACTGTCTTTGGTGCGGTTTAGCATGTCGCTGGCATGATATATTTTAGATATATTCAGCGCCTTTTCTTCAATAGCATCAATTAAATTACTACGAACATCTTTATAAGGATTGTTGATTGCTGTATTAATGACAGTATTTGCACTTGAGGTCTTTATTAGCAATATAAAAGTAATAAATAAAAAATGTTTGAATGTTGAATTCATATTTTGGGGATTTTAAAATATTACAGAAAAAGAAACTCCCTTTATTTCTTTTGTATCACATAAGGAGAGAAACAAAGAAGACAAGGGAGTTGTAAAAATTATAGTTAAGATTTATTTGTATTGAAATAACCTATGTTATTTGTTTGTATTGGATAACCTTATAGAATTGCTTTTAATAATAAATTTAAAGGCGTGTCTAGGCTGTTTTATTTGTTAAGTGAGGAGATCTTGCCCTAGGCAAGAGTTAATTTTATATAAACAACATGGAGTTTTATGATGAGAGATACAATCATTAAATCTACACTGCTGGCGGCTACTTTAGCGCTGGGTTCGTATGCTCAAGCTGCACCATCGGGTCAAGCATTAGGCTACACATGTGCAGGTTGTCATGGTACCAATGGTGCCAGTACAGGTAATGCCATTCCATCTATTGCAGGTTTATCAGAAACCTACATGATAGATACAATGAATGCATATAAATCAGGCGATAAGAGTTCTACCATTATGGGTAGAATTGCTAAAGGTTATTCTGAAGAAAACATTAAAGAAATTGCCGCATTCTTTGCTGAACAAACACTGCATAAAAATACGAATCAAACATTTGACGCTAAAAAAGCCGACGCTGGTAGGGCACTGCATGAGAAATATTGTGACAAATGTCATACTGAAGGCGGCACTGTAGCCGATGATGACGCAGGTCAACTATCTGGTAATGCTAAGCTGTATACGCAGTATTCGCTAGCTGACTTCCACGATGGCTCACGCGACATGGAAAAGAAAATGGCTAAAAAAATGAAGAGAATGCTTAAGAAGGATTCTGATGCATTTGATAAGCTTATTAACTACTACACAAGTGGTCAATAGAGGAGAATACTGATGAGTAAGCAAAATAGAAGAAATTTTTTAAAGACAGTAGGTTTAGGTGCTGCTGTAGCAACTACTGCAACTTATACACCATTTGCGATTGGCGGTTCTAGCAAAAAAGTTGTTGTTGTTGGTGGTGGTATGGGCGGTGCAGTTGCTGCAAAATATATCCGCATGATGGACAAGTCTGTTGAAGTGACACTAATTGAGGCAAATGAAAATTACTTTACCTGCTTTGGTAGTAATGAAGTGTTAAGTGGTGAGCGCAGTATGGATTCAATTAAATTTGGCTATGATGGCCTTAAAGCTCACGGTGTTAATGTTGTAATTGATAAGGTTATTGATATTGATGCTAACGGCAGACGCGTTAAAACAGCAAGTGGCCGTAGTTTTAATTATGATCGCTGTATTGTCTCTCCTGGTGTGTCGTTTAGATATGACAAAATTGATGGATATGATGAGACGGTAGCAAATACTAAGATTGCACATGCCTGGAAGGCTGGTCCACAAACAGCGATGTTACGTGATCAAATTAAATCAATGAAACAAGGTGGCACGGTTATTATTGCTCCGCCTGCAAACCCGTTCCGTTGCCCTCCAGGGCCTTATGAGCGCGCTTCACAAATTGCACATTATTTAACAAAACATAACCCAACAGGAAAAATTCTTATTTTAGATGATAAAGAGAAGTTTTCTAAGTTTGGATTATTTACAGCTGGCTGGAAAAAACACTATGGCTATGGTACTGATAATTCCATGATTGAATGGGTTAAGGGTTCTGCCGGTGGCAAGATTGAATCAGTTGATGTTTCTGGAATGACCTTATCAGGTGAGGTTGACGACTATAAGGGCGATGTGATTAATATTATTCCTGCTCAAAAAGCAGGGCATATTGCGCATGTTGCCGGTTTAACAAATGCATCTGGCTGGTGCCCAATTCAGGGTAATACATTCGAGTCTACTATTCATAAAAATATTCACGTAATTGGCGATTCTGCCATTCAGTCTCCATTACCTAAGTCAGGCTATGCGGCCAACTCAGAGGGCAAGGTGTGTGCGGCAGCTGTTGTTGCCATGCTTAATGGCGACAAGATCCCAGATCCTTCATATGTTAATACATGTTATTCAGTTATTGCGCCAGGCGACGGTATTTCTGTTGCAATGGTCTATAACTATAAAGATGGAAAAATTAACAAGGTTAAAGGCTCTGGTGGCTTAACACCAGGAAAGTTCGATGCCAAGATGAGAGCTAGAGAGCAGCAAAATGGCTATTCATGGTTTGATAATATCACTAATGATACGTTTGGCTGATTAGCTTTCAACTTTAATTAGTTTTAAAAACCCAGATCTTTGATCTGGGTTTTTTTTATTGATTTTTTTTAGAGTGCTCAGATTTTGCAATTAAATTCAAAACAAATATTGATGTGGATTAATTAAAGTTCTATTTATGTGATATAAATCACATTTTTAGGCTTATATATTTATTTTTTTTTGCATATAATTAGGTTGTTTGTGGGTGTTATTGACCTAAGTAATATATCGCTATTAATAAATTTGAGGAGAAAGGCGTGAATTGCAATAAAATCGACCAAAGAGAAATAAACTGTATGGAGTGCGCTGTGCGCAAAGAGTCATTATTTAAAGACTTGAATGATGTAGAGATTGTTCAGGCAGAGTCTTATGTTGATTCGCAAAAAGAATACAAGGCTGGTGAGTTTATTATTAATGAGCATGAGCGCACCCAATCAAGTTACATATTGGCATCCGGTTATGTTGTTTTAGGCACTTACCTTGAGGACGGCTCTAAACAGATATTTCAAATAGCTTTGCCAGGCGATGCGATTGGCTTCGGTGTGAATGAGGAAAATGGCTATTTTGCTCAAGTAGTTACCGATGTTAAAGCTTGTGTTATTAGTAACAAGTCATTAGAAAAGATGTTTAAAAATCATAGTACAGTTGCATTAAGACTTATTGAAAACTTGTCTAACAATAACTCTTCCTATCAACAGTATCTATTAAATCTTGGTAGAAAGAGTGCTAGACAAGCGCTGGCTTATTTAATTATGGATGTAACTAATCGAATTAAACGTCAAGTACCAAATTGTAATTTAGAAAATCTTCAAGCTTGTTTTTTTCCATTAAACCAGGAGGATATGGCTGATGTGTTGGGGTTGACAAAAGTACATGTGTCGCGTGTTATCTCGCAATTCAAAAAAGAAGGGTTAATTGAATGTGGTCATAAAAAGTTAAAGGTTTTAAATAAGGAAAAACTTAGTGAAATAGGTGTCTATTCCTAACGTGCCTGATTCAGAATTAATACCTAAAATCACTCAACTTCTTTATTGTTTTTGAATGTTTTTTCTTCCCAAATTTTCCCAGCTTTATCCCACCAGATGGACTTTCCTTCCAGTTGATCATTTTTATAGTGGTAGCGCTTCATTTTTTCTCCATTGGAAAAAAGCCAAGTTTTTGGGCCATTCAGTTTGCCATTTTCATAAGTTAATTCAATTTTTTTATGTCCATTTTTTCGCCAAAAGGTGGTTACTCCATGTTCTATGCCATTTTTAAAGTTGGCAGAGAAATCTTTTTTACCATTAGGGAGGTAAAATGTTGATAAGCCATCCTCTTTTCCATCTTTGTAGTTCGATTCTCTAATAGTTTGGCCATTTTTATGTTTAGTGACAACCATGCCGGTAAATAGTTTTGTGCTATTTTTTTTATAAATTGTGCCATTGATACTAACGGTCTCATTGGCATTGAGTACGGTGTCCGAGCACGATACAGTTAAAAGCACCATTAGAATAAGAATGAGTATCTTGTTCATTGTTTATCTTTTAACCCATTAAAAAGGCATTTAGCTTAAGTTATTTCTTTAGTAATAGACTTGTTTTCACTCGTTACCTCTTCGTCTTGCATAGATTTTTTAAAACCTTTAATGGCGCCACCTAAGTCGCCACCTATGTTTTTTAGACGTTTTCCGCCAAAAAGTAGTAGCACAATAACTAAAATAATGATTAGTTCGAATGGTCCTGGCATCATGATTTTTTCCTTAAAATTGTTATAAAATTTAATCGATTTTAACAAGTTAAAATACTGCTGTGTTGCCTATTTAATAAGGCTTTTAGATTGATAACATGGGTTAACTATTGCATGAGTTTTTGGTTAAAATATTTCCAATAATATTTAATTAATGACTAAGCAGATGACTGATTGGATACAGCGTTGGGAAGAGGGAAAAATTGGCTGGCACCGTCAAAAGCCTAATAGCAAGCTGATTGAGTTTATTGACCGCTTAGAATTGCAACAAGGTGATTGTGTTTTTGTGCCCTTATGTGGCAAGAGTGTTGATATGCTATATTTACTTGATCAGGGCTATCGGGTGCTGGGTGTTGAATTAAGTGAGTTGGCTGCTGAGCAATTTTTTATAGAAAATAACTTAACCTTTACAACCATTAAAACTAAGTTTTTTACCCGTTATGTCGGTGAAAATATTCAGATCTTATGTGGCGATTATTTTGATTTGAGCGCCAAGGATTTGGCTGAGGTGCGTGGTGTCTATGATAGGGCATCGTTAATCGCGCTACCATCAGATTTAAGGGTGAAATATGCGCAGCATTTATACGCTATAATAGCGCCTGGTTGTCGGGTATTGTTATTAACATTGAATTACCCGCAATCACAAATAAGTGGCCCGCCTTTTGCTGTTAATCAAGCTGAGGTGGATTCGCTGTATGAAAAAGGGTTCGAGTGTCAGCAGTTACAATGTTTTGATGACCTGGAAAATGAGCCCAAGTTTCAACGTGCTAACGTTGATTTTATTGAAAAAGCAACTTATTGTTTGCGTAAATATTAAAGGAAAGAAAATGGCTAAAAAAATTAAAGGTGTTGTGGCGCAGTTTGGCACAAAAGGATATGGATTTATTACTGGTGACGATGGAGAAAAGTACTTTGTTCATCAAAAAAATGTTTTTAATAAATCGCGCCTAAAGGCGAACACTCGTGTTGTGTTTAATGCGGAAGAATCAGACAAGGGTTTAGTGGCAACCAAGGTTGAGCTCGAAGATGGCGCTAAAATGGCAAAAGCCAACAAGAGTACTAATGCTTCAACTGGCTTATCTGACGGCACGATTAAAGCGGCACTAGCTATTTTGTTTGTGGCTCAAGCAGTGGTTATTTACAAAGTGTTCTTTACCAGCGTAGCAGGCTAAGATGAAAAAGCTGGCGATACTGCTAATGTTGCCTATACTGTTGAGCGGTTGTTTTTCAACGCCAGCGGTAACCGTTAACAACATCTGCAGCTTGATGGATGAAGAAGTGAGCTGGTATCGCTCAGTAAAAGCAGCTGAAAAAAAATATGGCGCGCCAGCGCACGTATCTTTAGCGATTATGTATCAAGAATCAAATTTTGCCTCTGATGCCAAGCCACCTAGAGAAAAACTGTTTGGTGTTGTGCCTTGGTTTAGACCAACCACTGCCTATGGCTTCGCTCAGGTAACGGATGACACCTGGGAGTGGTATCAGCTGAAAACGGGCAATCACAGTGCTGATCGTGATGATTTTGATGATGCAGCCGATTTTGTCGGCTGGTACATTGTGCAATCTTCAAAACGCCTCGGCATTGCTAAATCTGATGCTTATAATCAATATTTAGCGTATCACGAAGGTCTTGGCGGTTTCAAAAGTAAATCGTATAACAAAAAACCTTGGTTGAAAAAAATAGCCACCAAAGTGGATAACAATGCTCAGCGTTATAAGCGCCAACTTAATCAATGCGCATCAGAGTTAAATAGTAACAGCATCTGGCGTTTGTTTTAATTAATGTGACAGGCAAGGCCTGTCACATTAATGAGTTTGTAAACCAAAGTAGCAGTAATAATTATGTGGACAAAAATATTAGATAAAGCGCCAAAAGAAGGCACAATGGCTAGCTTTGAGGTTGAGGGTAAAAAGTTGTTTGCCACCTTAAATAATGGCGAGCTTTATTGTGCTGATAATCGTTGCCCGCATGAGGATATCGAACTAACACTAGGCTGTTTAAAGAACAATCGAATTGTCTGCTCATTGCACGGTTTTAGTTTTGATTTGGCCACTGGCCATAGTTCTGATGAGGATGTTGATTGTCTAAAGACTTATCCCATTAAACAAGAAAATAACGAAATATACATACAATTATGAATTCACAAGCATTAATGAAATCCATCATCCAGCGAATTGCCACCGGCCCTGAATTAAGCAAAGATCTTGATTTTGAAGAAACCAAAGCAGGTATGCAAGCTATTTTGCGTGGTGAGATTGATGACGTTCAATCAGCCATTTTCTTTATTGCTCTGCGCATGAAGCGTGAAACCGAAGAAGAGAACAAGGGTGTGCTGTCCGCCATTTTGGCAGAAAGTGACAAACAGCAAGTCGATGTTGATGATTTGGTTGATTTGGGCGACCCATACAGTGGTTACAATCGTTCGATTCCAATCTCTTCATTTTTGCCAGCTGTATTGGCAGAATTAGGCTTGCCTTGTGTTATTCATGGGTTGGATAGTGTTAGCCCCAAATTTGGCCTAACCCATCGCCATATTGTTAACGCCATGGGGTTGAGCGTTGATCACTCAACCGCGGACGCCAAATCAAGAATTGAAGATCCGTCTATTGGCTGGAGTTATGTTGATCAAGCGAGCTATTGTCAAGGTTTGCATAATTTAGTACCATTGCGTGATCGCATTATTAAGCGTACTGTTATTAACACGGTAGAAACACTTATCACGCCTTTAAGAGGGCGAAAAACACATTCAATTTTGGGTTATGTGCATAAGCCATATCCACCTAAATACGCCGCTTTGGTTGATGAGTCAGGCATGGATACTGCATTGTTGATTCGTGGTGTTGAAGGTGGCGTTATTCCTTCACTGCGTCAAAAAGGCTTGATGGTCTCTTACGAAGGTATTGAAGAAAAAGACCGTGTCGATATTGAGCCAGCTTCATTAGGTATTGAGCAAGACATGCGCGCGATTTCTTTTCCGGCCGAGTTGGATGTTCATAACGATATTGAAGCATTGGCTGATTACACCGTCAAACTCGGTAAAGCGGCCTTATCAGGCGAACAAGGCATGTTTTATGATGGCTTGGTGTTAAGCGCCTCTTTGGTGCTTTGGCATACTAAAAAAGTTGCCAAATTAGAAGAGGCAGCACAGATGGTTCGAGCGGTGCTAGACTCTGGAAAGGCACTGGATAGACTAAAGTAAATTCTATTGTTTTATTGGCGTGAAATCTCGCCAATTGGTGTTCAATAATTATCATTAGTTAGCCCATTTTCAACTGAGTTAAATTTATTTTATTTTAGCGGTTGAAATTGTTATTTTTTAGGCGTAAGATGCCTAACAAATATTCGGGGGAATAATGCCAGCATCTGACACTTTTAACGCTATCTTAAACTTAATGCCAGTTTTGTTTATTTGGCTGTTGGGTTTGATTTTTGCTGTTGTTGTTTTCACCTTTATCTTTGACATTACCCAAAGTAAAAATGCCGTATTAAGAAACTATCCGGTGATTGGGCATTTTCGATATCTATTTAGCAATTTGGGTGAGTTCTTTCGCCAATATTTCTTTGCCATGGATCGTGAAGAAATGCCGTTTAATCGTGCTGAGCGTGAATGGGTTAATCGTGCTTCAAAGGGAAAAGATAACACCATTGCTTTTGGTTCTACTAAAAATCTTAACGTGCCAGGATCGACAATTTTTATAAATTGCCCTTTTCCAACGTTGGACAGTGATGCGGTAAAAACCAAAGTTGTTACTATTGGTGAAGGCTATAGCGAGCATCCTTACGCCGCTCAGTCTATTTTTAATATCTCCGGCATGAGTTATGGTGCGATTTCTAAGCCAGCTGTTTTGGCGTTGTCTAATGGCGCAAGAAAGGCAGGGTGTTGGATGAATACAGGTGAGGGCGGGTTAAGCCCTTATCATCTAGAGGGCGGTGCAGATTTGGTGTTTCAAATTGGTACGGCCAAATATGGTGTTAGAAATGAAGATGGTAGCTTAAGTCAAAAAAAGCTTAAAAAAATTGCCCAGCATGATCAAGTCAAAATGTTTGAACTTAAGGTGTCTCAGGGTGCCAAGCCAGGCAAGGGTGGTATTTTGCCCGGTGTTAAAATCACTGCTGAAATTGCTAATATTAGAGATATTCCAGAAGGGCAAGATTCCATCTCACCCAATCGACATATTGAGGCCTCTAATGCGGGTGAACTGCTAGATTTAATAAATCGAGTGCGAGATATTACCAAAAAGCCAGTTGGCTTTAAAACGGTGATTGGTCATACAAGATGGCTAGAGGCTTTGTTAGATGAGGTAAATAAGCGTGGTACTGATTCGGCGCCTGATTTTATTACCGTTGATGGTGGCGATGGTGGCACAGGTGCGGCGCCCATGGCACTCATGGACAATGTTGGTTTGCCACTTAAAGAGGCGTTACCTTTGGTGGTGGATGCCATTATGCGGTGTGGTCTTGAGGATAGAATTAAAGTAATCGCTTCAGGAAAAATGATCACCCCAGCTGATGTGGCTTGGGCGATTTGTGCAGGCGCTGATTTTGTCACCTCGGCGCGTGGGTTTATGTTTGCTATTGGCTGTATTCAATCTTTAAAATGTAATAAAAATACTTGCCCAACAGGCATTACCACGCATAATAAACGCTTGCAAAAAGGCTTAAACCCTAAAAACAAAGCTGAGAAAGTTAAAAATTATGTAGACAATATGACCAAAACAGTTGAAACCATTGCCCACTCTTGTGGTGTTAAAGAAGTGAGAAGGCTTAATCGTACCCATGTTCGAATTGTGCAAATTAACGGAAAATCCATCCCCATGAATGAACTATGCCCAATCTGTCCAGAAGGAGAAAACCATGAAAGCATCTGATCTATTTGTTAAAGCGTTAGAAAATGAGGGTGTTGAGTATATTTTTGGCATTCCGGGTGAAGAAAATCTTGATTTATTAGATTCTCTTCGTGGATCTTCGATTAAATTTATCTTGACACGTCATGAGCAAGCGGCAGCTTTTATGGCGGCTACGTATGGGCGTTTAACGGGTAGAGCGGGTGTATGTTTAGCAACACTCGGCCCCGGCGCTACTAACTTAGTCACCGCTATTGCCTATGCGCAACTTGGCGCTATGCCACTGGTAGTGATTACTGGGCAAAAGCCAATTAAAGCGGGTTTGCAAGGTAAGTTTCAAATTTTGGATGTTATTAGAATGATGGAACCATTGGTGAAAGATTCTGATCAAATTATTTATGGTCGACAAATTCCTGCCTTGGTGCGTGGTGCTTTTCGCATTGCTGAAGAAGAGCGCCCGGGTTCAGTGCATCTTGAATTACCAGAAGATGTGGCTAGAGAGGAAGTAGAAGACGATAGTGTTTTTCCTAGGCAAACGATTCATAGATTGTTTGCTACAAATAAGGCTATTGAGAAAGCGGCCAGTGTCATTACACAGGCTAAAAGACCATTGCTACTTGTTGGCGCTGGCGCCAATAGAAAACGTATTCGCGAACCTTTATCTAAGTTCTTGGATAAAACAGGCATCTTGTTTTTTAATACACAAATGGGCAAGGGTGCACTCAGCGGCAATGTTGATAAATTTATTGGTACAGCGGCATTTTCTTCAAAGGATTATGTGCATGAGGCCATTAAAAAGGCTGATTTAATTATCAATGTAGGTCATGATTTAATTGAAAAACCGCCATTCATCATGAAAGGCGATGAGCAACAAGTGATCCATATTAATTTCCATTCGGCACAGATTAAAGATATTTATTATCCTCAAGTAGAGGTTGTTGGTAATATTTGTGACACCATATCTAGATTAACTGATGAGTTATCAGGGTGTATCAATTGCAATACTGAGTGGGTTGATGAGATTCGTGAACGCACAAGGGTTGCTATTCACTCTTTAGATGATGATCCTTCGTTTCCAATGTTGCCACAACGGGTAGTGGCAGATGTGCGTAAAGTGATGGATTCTGAAGATATTGTTTCTCTAGATAACGGTATGTTTAAATTGTGGTTTGCGCGTCACTACCATACGCGTGGACCAAATACATTACTACTGGACAATGCATTGGCAACAATGGGCGCAGGCTTACCATCTGCGATAGCTTGCAGTCTAATGTATCCAAAAAAACGTGTACTTGCAGTTTGTGGCGATGGTGGTTTTATGATGAATTCTCAGGAGTTGGAAACAGCTGTTCGTTTGAATTTGAACTTAGTGGTGCTGATTTTTAATGATAGCGGTTATGGCATGATTAAATGGAAGCAGGCTGCACAACAGTTGCCAGATTTTGCCCTTGATTTTAACAATCCTGATTTTGTCATGTATGCACAAAGTTATGGGGCTACAGGCCATAGGGTTGAATCTAGTGAAGAACTGATTCCTACTATGGAAAGGGCTTTCTCTAATGGCGGCGTTCACTTAATTGACCTGCCAATTGATTACTCGCAAAATACTAAAACTTTATTAAATGATCTTAAACAATTTGACGCTTAGAAAAAATGACTAAACAATTAACTGTTAACCAGGCTTACACAGGCGAAACTTTAGCACAACTAGACATGCATGATGCTGTGCAAGTGGACGCCATGTTGAGCAAAGCTAAATCTCTACATGATTCTGGAAGTTTGCCAATACATGAGCGCATCGCTGTATTAAAAAAATTGGCCATATTAATAGCAGACGAGCATGAAATGTTTTCTCAATTAATTGCCAATGAAGGTGGCAAGCCAATTCGTGACGCACGCGTTGAAGTAACACGAGCGGTAGGTGGTGTTGATATTGCCATACGTGAAATGCAAGGTATTAAGGGTGAAGAGATACCTATGGACTTAAGTGCAGCTGGCGCTGGCAGAAAGGCTTTTACTGTAATGGAGCCAATTGGTGTTGTGGTGGCGGTTAGTGCGTTTAATCATCCACTTAATTTAGCCATTCACCAAGTTATTCCAGCGATTGCTACAGGTTGTCCAGTGATTATCAAGCCAGCAGCAGTGACTCCATTGTCTACCTTGCGACTAGCAGGGCTTATTGCCGAGGCTGGCTTGCCAGAGGGCTGGGTGCAAGTTGCGCTAACCAATCGAGAAAATTCAGAAAAATTGGTTACCGACCCACGTGTCGCGTTTTTTAGTTTCATTGGCTCGGCTAAAGTGGGTTGGTATCTCAAATCTAAGCTGGCACCAGGTACGCGTTGTGCACTAGAACACGGCGGCGTTGCACCACTGATATTTGATTCATGCCATGACAAAGAAGCTTTTGTTAATGGTGTGGTTAAGGCGAGTATGTATCATTCAGGCCAAGTTTGTGTTTCGGTTCAACGAGTGTATGTGCCTGAGGCTAGAGCGCAAGAGTTGGCGCAAAAGATTGCCGATGTTGCGTCAATACAAATTGTGGGTGATGCAATTAATGAAGATTCTGATTTGGGTCCATTAATCTTACCGAAAGAAACTGATAGAATTGAGGCTTGGGTGAATGAAGCGATTGATGAAGGTGCACAACTTATAACTGGCGGCAAGCGTATCAACGCAGTGAGTTATGAGCCAACCGTGTTGCTTAATCCGTCTAACAACTCCAAGGTGTCTACGCAAGAGATTTTTGGCCCTGTAGTTTGCATTTATGCGTATGACGACATCGAATCTGCTATTAGGCAGGCTAATAGTTTAGATGTTTCGTTTCAAGCGTCTGTTTTTAGCACTGATGTTACTAAGGCTATGGATGTAGCCAGCAAGCTAGAAGCTAGTGCGGTGATGGTTAATGATTACACCACCTTCAGGGTGGATTGGATGCCGTTTGCTGGGCGTAAGCATTCAGGCTACGGCATTGGTGGTATTGGCTACACTATGCGCGACATGCTTGAGCATAAAATGATTGTGATTAAAGAATAGAGATATTTCTACTAAGGCAAAACCTCCCGAGCTTATATTGTGCTATTTTTTATTGCTCTCAATGGCGATATTTACAAGTTGTTGGCGTGAGGAATTGCCTTTTGCTACGGCATTGGTGGTATTGGTTATTCTATGCGTGATATGCTAGAACACAAAATGATTGTAATTAAAGGATAAGGGTCAAGACAACTTAAGCATGAATAAAAACCTGTTAAAGTACCGTCATGACAAT
>JACNGB010000002.1 GCA_014384345.1 Candidatus Thioglobus pontius | reverse complement strand
TACTAATAACACCTTTAGAATCTACCAATAAGATATTAGATTTTTTAAAGCCAAGCTCGCAAAGCAAATCAAGTGTGGCAATACCTGCAGCACCTGCACCTAAGCAAGTCAACGTTGCAGTTTCAGGTGTTTTACCTTGAATCTCTAAAGCATTTAAAAGCCCCGCTGCAATAATAATAGCTGTACCATGCTGATCATCATGAAAAACGGGAATATCCAGCTCTTCAATCAAACGCTGTTCGATTTCAAAACAACGAGGTGCGGAAATATCTTCTAAATTAATACCGCCAAAAGTCGGCGCAATGTTTTTAACCGTTTGTACAAACTCATCCACATCCTGAGTATCAACCTCAATGTTAAACACATCGATGTCAGCAAATTGTTTAAACAAAACACCTTTACCCTCCATCACTGGTTTAGCCGCCAAAGGCCCAACATTTCCCAGGCCTAATACCGCCGAACCATCAGAGATCACAGCCACTAGATTACCTTTAATTGTATAGTCATAAACCAACGCTGGATTCTTAGCAATTTCTCTAACAGGCGCTGCCACACCCGGCGTGTACGCCAACGATAAATCATGGTGTGTATCCAATGCTTTATGCGAAGAAACGTGTATTTTTCCAGGGCGTTCACCCTTATGATAATCAAGTGCTAATTTGTGGAATTCTTCGCTCATTTTGGGTTAATATTGTTAGTAAGATAAGACGGATATTATATAAGCATTAGACGGGGGTTAACATGGTTAATAAAATCAGTATTATCGGTGCTGGGAGAGTTGGAGAGAGTGTTGCTCAGATTCTAGCCATCAAAAAATTGACTGAATGCATTATGTTGATAGGTCGCAACGAACAGCGCACCAAAGGTATAGCGCTTGACATTCAAGAAACTGCTAGTGCCCACCAATTTGACGCCAAATTGACTGGCAGTAATGATATTTCTAATATCAAAAACTCCAATATTGTTATTATCACTGCAGGATCTCCACGCAAGCCCGGCATGGATCGCGCTGATGTATTGGCGATCAACCTTAAAATTATCGACCAAATTATGGATGGCGTGATCAAATACGCGCCAGATGCTTATGTGATTGTGGTTTCTAATCCTGTTGATGTGTTGACTTATTACGCCAACCAAAAATCCAACTGGCCACGCAATCGCATTATGGGTCAGGCTGGTATTCTTGATTCGATGAGGATGTCGAGTTTTATTGCCATGGAAACCGACTATTCCATTAACGATATTCAAGCCATGGTACTCGGTGGCCATGGCGATACCATGGTGCCTCTGCCACGGTTCACCACCGTTAGCGGCATTTCAATTGAACATTTATTAGACAGAGCAACCATTGATAAAATTATTCAGCGTACTCGCGATGGTGGCGCGGAAATTCTTAATCTTAAACAAAAATCCAGTGCTTATGATGCCCCAGGCGCTGCAGTCAGCATTATGGTTGAAGCTATCGTACACAACAAGCACCGACTACTACCGTGCATCACCATGCTCGAAGGTGAATATGGGCAAAGTGATATCGCCATTGGCGTGCCAGTCGTATTGGGTAAAAATGGTATTGAAAAAATTGTTGAGCTAGACTTTAATACTGAAGAACAAAAAGCATTCGATACTTCAGCTCAAGTTATTAAAGGTCTCATTGAAGAAATTTAAAGCAGCGGGTTGCGCGACCCTACCGCCTCTTCGATTGTTGAAAAACCGTCCTTTTTCAACAAATCGACCAAACCACGATTAATCTCACCAACAACTTGCGGACCTTCAAAAATCATGCTGGTAATCAGCTCAATTAAATTAGCACCAGAAGTGATTTTCTCGTAAGCATCGTCCGCACTAAATACACCACCCACACCAATAATGGTGATCTTGCCACGCGTTCTTTGATAAACATGGCGCACGACATTGGTTGAAATACGCTGTACTGGCAAGCCACTAAGCGCACCTTTGTCAAAAGTAAGCTCCTCTTTAAGATACTCACCACTCATTGACGGCTTGGTTAAATTGGTTAATACCAGTCCGTCTACCTTGTGTTTTAAACAAGCATCAACAATGGTGTTAATTTCATCTTGTTCTAAATCTGCTGCCATTTTTACATAGACCGGCTTGCTTTCTTGTTTGACTTTGTCGAGTGCGCTTAATAATCTCTCTAAATTTTTTTGATCAACAAATGGCTCGCCATCTTGGGTATTTGGGCAAGAAATGTTAATCGTGTAGTAATGTCCAATGTCGCTAAAGGCATTCACTGTTTTTAAATAATCATCAATCGAGTTTTGCAAATCAAATTCTACGGAATTGTTAGTTTTGGCAGCGCTAATACCAATGGGTATTTTAAATTTTTTATCTTTTAGTCTTTTGGCAATGGCCTCAGCGCCTTGATTATTAAGCCCATACCAAACTAGGATTGATTTAGATTTAACCAAACGGAATAAGCGCCTGCCCACACCAGGATTACCTGGGCATACGTCACCAGTAAAAGAGCCTAACTCAGCAAAACCAAAACCGATAAGGGGATAGGCATCAGTCAATTCACCGTCCTTATCAAAACCGGCAGACAAGCCAATTGGATTGTTGTACTTGACACCATCAACCGTGGTATTCAAGCTTTTGTGTTGGTAATAAAATAAAGTTTTTAACAAACTTCTGCCTAAAGCATTAGAAGCTAACAATAGTCCAAACTGTTTGAGCTTGTTATGTGCTTCTTCTGCCTCCCATAGAAAGACTAAAGGACGCACAACCCAACGATAAAACAAATGGTTAATTTGACCTCGTAATGCATAAACCAATTTCATACTATTTCCCCTAGAATCAATCTTTTATAACTATCATCATATCAAATAACGCTCTACACAGTTAGCTTATTCAAAATAATCATCTATTTCGAAAATTTGGGAAATTTTTAGTTTTTGAAACGGGCAAGGCCAGTTTCATATCTTTTTGATCTATATATTGAATAAAAGTGCCATTTTAGTCATTAAAACCAAGGTTTTTAGAAGTGTAAAACCCTCTCTCAATCAAGGGTTTAAGGTGATTTTGATTATTTTCTATTTTTTTAAATAAAAGTGGTTGAAAGTGGTACAAAGTGGTATAAAATGTTTATTTATAACTACT
>JACNGB010000032.1 GCA_014384345.1 Candidatus Thioglobus pontius | reverse complement strand
ATTGTCATGACGGTACTTTAACAGGTTTTTATTCATGCTTAAGTTGTCTTGACCCTAATTGTTTATATTTTGTCTTAATGTAGCGTCAACACTTTACCTTATTGGTAATATAATTATTGTATTTAGATGCAGTACATCCAATGCCAAATAAACGATTAACAATCGGTCGTCTAGCAAATCTTGCCAGTATTAATGTAGAAACGATACGTTTTTATCAAAAACAAGGGCTGATCCAAGAGCCGCCAAAACCAGACCAGGGTTACCGGCTTTATTCAGTGGAAGCTTTATCTCAATTGATGTTTATTCAACGAGCTAAACTTGTTGGCTTTACACTGGCTGAAATAAAAAAACTATTAACATTGGAGGAAGATTGTAATTGCAAAAAGGCAAAACAAATGGCAGAACAAAAACTCACCATGGTAAATGATAAATTAAATGATTTACTGTATATGAAAAACACTCTTGAAACATTTATCTGTGATTGCGATAACAATAAAAAAGTAGATAAATGTCCGATTATTCAATCATTTAAAAATAATTCATAATTCCCTCTTGACTCCGTAGTATAGTACGGCATCTATAATAGGCTTATAAATTCAATATAGGGGTTTTTGATAGATGGTTTTTAAAAAAGACTTTCCTCTTATGGGCGGCTTAATTGCTGCATTACTATCTACAGTTTGTTGTATTGTACCATTACTACTGTTGCTGCTAGGTATTGGCGGCTCATGGGTTGCCAATTTAACTGCATTAGAACCCTATAAGCCCGTTTTTATCGGTGCCTCTGTGGCGCTTTTAGCCTTTGCGTATTGGCAAATATTTTTGCAAAAACAAGCCTGTGAAGAGGGGAAAATATGTGCAGTTCCTGAAAACAAGATAAAGTATAAAGTTATTTTCTGGATTGCTGCACTGATTATTTTAAGCTCTTCCTCAATATCTTACTGGGCACCTTTGTTTTATTAATTTCACTAGGAGAATCAATATGAAAATCAAATTACTTAGCTTAATGAGCGTTTTTTTAATGCAACCACTATTCGCCACAGAGCGCAGCGTCACGCTTGATGTTCAAAATATGACCTGTGCAGCCTGTCCTATTACGGTTAAGAAGTCATTAGCAAATATTGAAGGAGTTAGTCAAGTGACGATTTCTTATGCAGACAAAACCGCTGAAGTGTCTTACAATGATGCGCTTACAACACCAGACACACTTACTGATGCGACAACAAATGCAGGTTATCCTTCCACTGTTCAAGAAGATAAATCCAACCAGCAAGCAAAATGAGTGATTGCTGTCAAAAAGAAAATAACCAGCTAATTGAATATGATTTAATCGTAATTGGTGCAGGTTCGGGTGGATTTTCGGCAGCGATTACCGCCGCAGAGCGTGAAAAAAAAGTTTTGTTAATCGGTTACGGCACGATTGGTGGCACCTGTGTCAATATTGGTTGTGTTCCCTCAAAGACTCTAATCCGCGGTGTTGAGTTAGCTCATTTGGCAGGGCAGACAAAACGCTTTAATGGCATATCGAGCCATGCAAAAATTGTTGATTGGGGCGCTTTAATCGAGCAAAAAAAAGACTTGGTGGATGCGCTTCGTAAAGCAAAATACAGTGATATTTTGCCCGAATATCCCAATATCACCTATTTGAAAGGTAAAGCAAAATTAGATAAAAACGCAAATAAAACCAGTGTTTTAGTTGATGGTACACATTATCATGCCAATCACATTATTATTGCAACAGGTTCGTCAAATGCCATTCCACCTATTAAGGGGCTAAAAGAGATTAACTATTTAGACAGCACCGCTTTACTGGACAGTAAACAACTCCCTGAATCTTTATTAATTATTGGGGCTGGTGTGATTGGCTGTGAGTTAGGGCAAGCCTTTTCCCGTGCTGGGGTAAAGGTTAGTATCTGTTGTCGCAGTCGTTTATTGTCGAACGAAGAGCCTGAAATCAGCGACGCTTTAGAAGGTTATTTCCAAGAAGAGGGCATAATAGTTTATAAAGGTATTGAATATCAAGAGATTAAACGCTGTAGCAACGGCTATGAATTGTCTTTTGCTAACTCAACAGAAAAAGTATGTGCTGAAAAAGTGCTCGTTTGTACAGGTAGAAGGCCAAATACTGCTGCACTTGGTTGCGAGGAGGCGGGGGTTAAGCTGAATTCTAAAGGCGGTATTGAAGTAAACGAATACTTAAACTCAAGTAACCCCGCTATTTATGCAGTAGGCGATGTTACAGGTAGAGACATGTTTGTTTACATGGCGGCTTATGGGGCCAAATTAGCCGTTAACAATGCCTTGGATAGAGATGCAATACCTTATGATGCTAGCACAATGCCAGTCGTTGCTTTTACCGATCCGCAAGTAGCGCATGTTGGTTTAACCGAAAAACAAGCTCTGCAAGCGGGATTTGATGTAAAAACCAGTGTTTTACCTTTATCCAAAGTACCTAGAGCAATTGCTGCACGCAATACCAATGGTGTGATTAAATTAGTTGCGGATAAAAAAACAGACCAACTGTTGGGGGCTCATATTTGCGCTCAAGAAGCAGGAGATAGCGTACAAACAGCGGTACTGGCGATTAAGGCCCAAATGACAAGCAAGGAGTTGGGAGACACTGTTTTTCCTTATCTCACAATGGTTGAAGGTTTAAAACTGGCAGCACAAACCTTTGATAAAGATGTGAACAAACTTTCTTGTTGCGCAGGGTAAGAAGCTCAACAAAAACATGCGCTTGAGGGAAATAAAGTTACGTTCGTTCCTTGCTAAACTGTATTTTTCCGATGATGTTAGAAGTCAATTAATTAAATAAAACAATACAAATCCTACATTAGTGACCAGCCCAACTATGGGTATGGTTATGTGGTACTGCCTAACGTTTGAGCTAACACTTTGTTTGTTGGTTTTAATGCTAATTAGCGCTAGATGCATGAGCGAAAAGATAATTAATATAAACAAACTGGTTAATTCAGCCAGTGTGACTATTGGCAACCAAAGCGCAAGAATAGCAATAATAACTGTTGTGAGTATCGTGGCGTAAATTGGCGTTCCAGTTGTGGTGTTAACTCTACTGAGGGCTTCTGGCAGCCAATGTTGCCGACTCATGCCGTACAAAACTCTAGACGCCATAATGATCTGTATCAGTGCGCCATTGATAATTGCTAGCATGCCAATCCCTGCAATCAAGTTGGGAGAGAAGCCACTTAACTGTTGATAGATCAGCGCTAAAGGTGCATCATGTTCAGCCAAAGTTTGCGGGGCAATGGTGTTAACAGCAATTAAAGAAACCAGTGTGTAAATAATAGTGGCAATGGCAAGTGACAGTAGAATGGCTCTCGGCATGTTTTTTTCTGGATTTTTTACTTCTTCAGCCACATTCACCATATCTTCAAAGCCAATAAATGCATAGAAAGCTAAAAAAGCACCAGCGAATACACCTACCCAAAGAGCTGCGTCGTTAAATGCAAACGCATTAATATAAATTTGCGTGTCAATATTGGGCAGATAGTCTCGACCAAACCAAATAATAATCAGCAGGCCAGAAATTTCAATCAGGGTTAATAATGCCGCTGCTTGGATAGACTGCTTAATACCCCAGATTGCTAAAGCAGATAGTAATAATAGAATTGGGATGATGGCTAAGTATTTGTTGATATCTATAAAGATTTGCAAATATCCCACAAAACCAACGGTAATGGTGGATGCTGATAATACACCGGTTGTGGTAATCATGAGCCCGATAATGAGTGCGGAGTATTTATTGCCAAAGGCTTTAAATAGATAAACCGCCTCACCAGCGCTAACGGGGTAGCGCGACGATAGTTCGCTATAGGTAAAGGCTGTGGTAACGACAAGTAGTGAAGCAACAAAAAAAGATAATGGGGTTAATAGCCCTGCAACGCCAGAGACTTTACCAATGAGTACATAAATACCTGCACCCAAAATATTACCCAGCCCGTAGAGTACGAGCAGCGGTAAGGTTAGGGTGCGTTTAAGTGGCATATTATTCTAGTTTGGTTAGCCGGTAGGCATTGGTAAAGTCTTTAATGTTAGCTGCTTTTTTGCCAGCCAATTGTACTTTTTCTAAACTTAATACGCCATCGCCAGTTGCCACATGGCAAACACCTTTACTGTATTCAATAATTTCACCAGGTTTTTTGTTATAGGTCTTGCCCTTGTACTCGTTCACCGGGTGTATAACATCGGCAGATAAAATACGTAAGATTTTTGATTCAAATTTATCACTGGTTGTATTAGTTTGAGCAATTGGATAGGGGTTAAAGGCTCTAATTTGCTGGTTGATTGCTACGGCTGATTGAGTCCAATCAATCCAGGCTTCATTTTTGGAGAGTTTTTTTGCATAAGTAACGCCAGATTCATTTTGTACAGTAGGTGACAAGCTATCAATGTTATCGAGCGCTTCGATAATGCCTTGAGCACCTAGATCGGCTAATTTGTCATGTAATGATTGTGCCGTATCAGTGTCTGATATATCACAGATTTTTTCCAGCAGAATATCACCAGTATCCAAACCTTCATTCATTTGCATGATACCAATGCCAGTTTGCTTGTCTCCAGAAATAATAGCACGCTGAATCGGTGCCGCCCCTCGCCAGCGCGGCAGTAATGAGGCGTGAATATTGAGGCACCCATATTTAGGCGCTTCTAATACTTCAAGGGGTAACAATTGACCATAGGCAACTACTACCATTACTTCCGCTTGCAGGCTTTTTAGTTGAGTTTGAGCTTCGCTATCTTTCAAGCTATTAGGCTGAAAGATGGGTAGATTAAGCGCCAAGGCCTTTTCTTTAACCGGACAAGCGGTCAATACGCGTCCACGCCCTTTGGGGCGATCAGGTTGGGTGTAAACACCAACAATGTCATGTCCAGCTTGATAAAGCGCCTCCAGAATGCCAACGGAAAAATCTGGCGTTCCTGCAAAGATAAGGCGCATTAGCTGAGTGAAGCTCTAGCTGTTTTAATGGCTTGTTTGACTTGATTAGGTGAGGTTGCGCCCAAATGGTCACGCGCCGCTAAAGAGCCTTCTAATGATAGAATATCAAACACATCATTTTCAATGCGATCATCAAACGCTTGCAGTTCCTCTAAGCTTAATTCAGCCAAGTCTTTTTGATGCTCAATACCATAAGAAACTGATTTTCCCACTACTTCGTGCGCATCTCTAAATGGCAAGCCTTTATTGACTAAATAGTCAGCCAAATCGGTGGCTGTGGTGTAGCCTTTTTTAGTGGAGTTATACATGGTGTCACGCTGCGTTTGAATGGTTGGCACCATATCAGCAAATACACGTAAACAAGCTTTAAGCGTGTCTACCGTGTCAAATAATGGCTCCTTGTCTTCTTGATTGTCTTTGTTATAAGCCAAGGGCTGAGATTTCATGATGGTTAGCATCGAGGTTAAGTTACCATAGACGCGACCCGTTTTTCCACGTACCAATTCAGGTACATCAGGGTTTTTCTTTTGCGGCATGATTGAAGAGCCGGTGCAGAAACTATCAGGCAGTTCAATAAAGTTAAATTGAGCGCTTGACCATAAGATAAGCTCCTCTGAAAAACGCGATAAATGCATCATGATCATGCTGGCTGCTGATAGAAACTCAATCGCAAAGTCGCGATCACTCACGCCATCTAAAGAATTTAAGCAAATACGATCAAAACCCAATAGCTCTGCAGTACGTTCGCGATTAATTGGGTAGGTGGTGCCGGCTAAAGCAGCAGAGCCTAGTGGCATGGCGTTCATGCGTTTGCGTGTGTCAACCAAGCGTTCTGCATCACGCGTTAGCATTTCAAAATACGCCATCATGTGATGACCAAAGCTAACCGGCTGTGCGGCTTGCAAGTGGGTAAAGCCAGGCAAAATTGTACTGGCTTCTTGTTCGGCTAAATCAAGCAGCGCATGCTGAAGGCGGTTGATTTCAGCTAAAATATCATCCACTTGATCACGCAAATATAGGCGAATATCTGTGGCCACTTGATCGTTACGAGAGCGACCGGTGTGCAGTTTTTTGCCAGCGTTGCCGATTAGTTGTGTGAGGCGTGATTCCACATTCATATGAACATCTTCAAGTGCTACAGACCATTCAAACTCGCCAGCGTCAATTTCGGCTAAAATTTGATCTAGACCTTTGATGATTTGAGCTTGCTCGTCAGTGGTTAATAAGCCAACTTCTTGCAACATGGTTGCATGAGCTTTAGAGCCTGCAATGTCATAAGGGGCTAAGATTTTGTCAAAAAATACCGAGGCGCCAAAGATTTTAACGAATTCATCTGTAGGCTCACTAAAGCGCCCGCCCCATGATTGATTAGTTTGTTCACTCATAATTTTGCCTTCATTTTGTTGGTTAGTTTGTCGGTGGCAGAGATGATTAATTCATCTAAATCTGTCCAGTAGTAATCTTCATTGGTAACGCCAATCATTTTTTCTAAAGTCACGCCATATTGGTCAACAAGTAATACCGATGGAAAGAAGTTAACTGCACTACGAGAGGCGAATTCATTGTGTGAAACCTCTTCATTGTAAAAATTACGAATATCATCAAAACTATTGGCGTTAATGTGGCGAATGATAATTTTATTGTCGTATTCTTTTAAATCAGCCATAGGGCCAATAACTTCCTCTTTGACTTTCTTGCAAAATCCACAATCAGGAATGGAAAACATTATTAAAATAGGGGTTTGCTTTTTCCAAACTTTTTGTGAATCAGTAAAGAAATTTTTAGCAGGCGGCAAGGTTAGCTCTTGCGCTAGGGCAAAATTTGACAAAAAGACACAGACTAATAGATAAAATCTAAACATTAACACCATTTTAATACAAACTTCTTGAAACATGAATAAAACCCTAAAAATTGCAACTCGAAAATCTCCCTTGGCACTTTGGCAGGCAGAACATGTAAAAGCCAGACTTGAAGCGCTACACCCGCAGCTGAGTGTTGAGTTAGTCAAGATGACCACCAAGGGTGATCAAATTCTTAATTCGCCATTGTCCAAAATTGGTGGAAAAGGCTTATTTATCAAAGAGTTAGAAGTCGGCATGATGGAAGGCGTGGCCGATATTGCGGTACATTCTATGAAAGACGTGCCGTATGAAATCCCACCTGGGTTTGCATTAGGCGCTATTTTAGAGCGTGAGAATCCATTCGATGCTTTTGTGTCAAACCATTATGACAATATTGATGATTTACCGCAAGGTGCTAAAGTAGGCACTTGTTCCATGAGGCGTATTGTTCAGCTTAAAGCCAGACGCCCTGATTTAAAAATCTTAGATTTGCGTGGCAATGTAAATACGCGCCTTAAAAAGCTTGATGATGGTGAGTATGACGCGATTATTTTGGCTTGTGCCGGGCTGATTCGACTCAACTTTGAAGATCGTATTAAGCAACAAATCCCGGCGCTAGAGTCGTTACCGGCTGTAGGTCAAGGCGCAGTGGGAATCGAAATACGTGAAAATGATCAAGCAGTGCTTGAGCTAATCAAACCATTAATTGATGAACAAACTACTTATCGAGTCACAAGCGAACGTGCAATGAATGCGCGTCTAGAAGGTGGTTGCTCGGTACCAATTGCTGGTTATGCAACCATTGAAGATAACCAGTTAACACTAACAGGCTTGGTGGGTAATGTAGATTCCGGTGTTATTTTAAAACACCAGGTTTCTGGCACGGTTTATGAAGCTGAAACATTGGGTGTAGCATTGGCTGATGAGTTGATTGCGCAAGGCGCTAAAACTATTTTAAAAGGCGAATAGATGAGTAATATTATTGAAAGAGGGTTTTATAGCATTGTCCATAAATTAGGATTTTTATTCGCATTAACTTCATTGGTATTGATTGTGTTTCTTGCTATGTTTGGCTATGAAAAAATCAGCAGTCGAGCCACCGATGAAATTAAGCCGCCAGTTGTTGAATTGGCTAAATATCAAAACCCGATTAGTTTAAACATTAGCCAATCTAATGATGTTACCGCCACAGTTCAAAATACCATTCAGCCAATCTTTACTAACGAGTTTGATGCTCATGTTGAGCGTATTATTGCCAACTTGCAAGCCTTGCCAGAAGGGGTGATTAATCAGGCTGATCTGCAGTTTAAGATTAAGGTAATGATTAAAATTAAGTCAAATGACTATCCACAGCCATTACGCTTAAGTTATGTAAAATCCTTAGACAAGCTAACCAAACAATTAGTTAATGTGGGCGGCAATCAAGTTGATATCGATGATTTTCTACATTGGCATGATCAAGAATTTGCTCGCCAAGTTGATCAACAAACCCAACAAAATCTGATGAGAATTGGCTCTGCTAGAGAAGACCAGATGACTGGCTTTATTTCATTATCAATGGCTGCTATGGCTCTGGGTTTTTTCATTATGTTTGTGATGATGTTAGCCATGCTCCGTATTGAGCGCAATACACGCCGATAATATGCAAGCAATTGGCTACAATGGCAAGTCATTTGTTGAGTTTGAACATTCTCTTAACAAGCCTCAAGGTCGTGATTTACTCATTGAAGTTAAAGCTATCTCTATTAATCCAATTGACAGTAAAGTTAAGCAGACTGTTGTTGATGCATCTAGTCCTAAAATTTTAGGCTTTGATTGCGCTGGCGTTGTGCGTTCAGTGGGCGATCAAGTTAGCTTCTTCAAGGTGGGCGATGAAGTATATTATGCAGGCGATATTACTCGCGATGGCTCCAATGCAACACATCAACTGGTTGATGAGCGTATTGTTGCCCTTAAGCCAACAACGCTTGATTTTTCACAGGCCGCTGCTTTGCCGCTTACTAGTATTACCGCTTGGGAATCGTTATTTGATCGTTTAAAAATTACCCAAGCTGACAAAGGTAAAACCCTGTTATTAATTGGCGCAGCTGGCGGTGTTGGTTCAATGGCCATTCAGTTTGCCAAGAAAGTTATTGGCATGAATATTGTTGCCACCGCCTCACGAGCAGAATCAAAAGATTGGTGTATAAAGATGGGTGTAGATGTTGTTTTGGATCATCAAAATCTAGCTGAACAATTTAAACAACAGTCTTTACCAAATCCAGACTATATTTTATGCATGGGCGTACCCGATGACTATTTCGAGTCAATGCTAGAGATTATTAATCCACAAGGTAGTATTTGCTTGCTTGCGAATGCACGTGAGCCATACGATCTTAATTTATTAAAAGCTAAAAGTATTACGCTAGTGTGGGAAATGATGTTCACCCGTGCTATGTTTCAAACTGATGATATGATTGAGCAGCATAGGTTGCTCAATACAGTTGCTCAATTGGTTGATGAAGGTGTATTAATGTCGCCCTTAACGCAATGTTTAAGTCCGATCAGTGTTGAAACCATTACCCAAGCGCATGTTTTGATTGAACAGGGCGATATGCTCGGTAAGTTGGTCATTGGTAGTGCTGACTAGTGCTGGCTTAATTCGATTGCTATTGAATGGTTAATAATGGTTTGGCAGAAAAATGATTGGTTGCATTTCTCATGTTAGGTACCGCCTCAATGGTGCCTGTGATGGGTGAAATGATGGTGTATTTTTCAAGTTCAATTTCTTGAATTTTGATGGTGATATTGTGAGCGTCAAGCTCACGTTTATTTTCGTTGAACTGCATTTGAGCCTTATCTAGATCGCGATGTGAAGCTACCATACGCTCATACAATTCCTGTGTTTGCTTCAATTCAAGTTGTGCATCATCAAACGCTTGTTGTTTGATTTGTTGTAAGGTTTGCAAGTGTTGTAGTTTTAGTTTGGCTTGCCTGTTATCAAACTGTACAACAACATCACCTTTACTAACAGGTTCACCAATAGATTTTATCTTAATGATAGTGGCGCTAACCTGAGGGTATATGTCTAGTGAAAAAGCTGTATTTGATGCTAACAGTCCAGCTACCAACCAGTACTTAAATTTCATAATTGCCTCCAATGAGATGATGTAATTGTTTTAGTGTGATGACGTAGTTAAATTCGTTCTCAGCAAGCTTGCGTTCGCTATTAGTGTAGTTAGTCATGGCGTTACCAATGTCGCTTTTAATTTCCATTTCGTAGTCAGCACGCGCTTTTTCTAAATATAAATCACGATAATCAAGCTCAATGAGTAGGGCTTTTTGAATTTGTTCAAGTGATTTAAGGGTGAAGTAATATTCAAGTGCCTGTGCTTGAATGGTGTGCTGATGTTGTTTTATGTCGAGTTTTAATTGTTTAGCTTTTATTTGTAAATTGGTTATCTTGTTGGCTTGTTTGGCGTCACTACCAAAAGGCATAGATAGATTAAGGCCTACACGCCAATGACCATTTTTATCTTGTTGATAAGCTTGGTCACCTAATCGAGCATTGGAGCTCAGCACAATGCCCAAGTTGTCTTTTTCTTGTGAAATCTGCGTATTAAGTGCTAGTAAGGATTGTTGCAATTGTTTGAGTTTAAGATTGTTACCTAGCTTTGCTTGGTACACTTCAAATTCAGCTAACGGCTTTTTAAACAGATGGCTGTAGCTTGGCTTAATAACGTCATCTGGGCGTTGATCATAATCAAGATCAAGCAGTTGCGCCAAGATTGCGCGACTTTGAATTTGTATTGATTCAGCTTTAAGTCGCTCAATTTGGCTGAGCTGTGTATTGGTTTGCTTTTCCAGTAACGCTACTTCTGAGGCATGCCCAATATCATAATCATCTTTAACTCGCCCTTCACGAATGGCGCTCATAGCTAGTTTCTCTAAAGCTGTTTCATAAGCCATGTCGGCTAAAACCACATCAAAAAAACCACGCATAATATCAATATGCTTTTCATGTTGTAATTGGGTTAGTTGCGAAGTTTTATCACTCAGTTGATTGAGTTGCGCTTGTTTGTTGATTTCAATTTGTTGGTCAAATAAAGTTTTTTTCAGATAAATAAAAGCATGAGAGTTGTTTGTGCCAGCACCATAATCACTGCGACTGGCTAAACTCAGATCAAGCGTTGCGTTGGTGTTGTATAGATTGTCTAAACTATCTAGCTGTAATTGGGCATGGCTAATGTCCAATTGTTGCTGTTGTTGAGATAAGTTATCTTTGCTGGCTAAAGCCAAAGCTTGATCAAGTCTCAGTGGGTTTGGTAATTCTTGTGCCCAAGCGCTACCAATGGTGAGTAGTATTAGTGGTATGATTTTCATCGATGTTTACGTTTATAGCGTACAAAATTCTCTTCCAGGTAGGCTTTCTCAGCCATGTACTTGCCCAGTAGCAAAAACTCTTTTTCGCTAGCAAAGCCAGTTCGTCTTACAACGCGTTTGCCGTTTAAATCAAAAAAAGCCAAAACGGGCGTCGCGCCAATTCGATTATGGCGTTTTGCAAAGACTCGTTCAACCGTATCATTGCCGTCAAAATCAACTAATTCAAGGTCAGAGTCGGTATTAATTTTATAATTTAAAAAATGTGTTTTAAAGTAGCTAATGACTGATTCTTGATTAAGTACTTGACGCTCCATTTTTTGGCAAAAAGGACAGTCATCCATGAAAAAGAAAACAAAAATGCCATCTTTGTTGGCATCGTTGGCATCGTCTAAATTTTCTGAATAATCGTTAAAGTGCTGATCAAATAGCGCCTCTGACGCATGAATAGGATTGGTTATTGCCAACAAGGCAAGTATAAAAAAAATTCGCATTTGATTACTCCTCAAGTAATTGCGTATTAAACGCTTGAAGCAAATGATAACAGTAGTTTATGTGATAAGCAACTGTGTATTTTTCCAACTATTGGCTAGTCAAACAGAGCGTCAATAAATTCTTTTCCGTTAAAAGGTTTAAGGTCATCAATACCTTCGCCGACACCGATAAATCGAATCGGAAGTTTAAGCTCATCAGAGATTGCAAATAACACGCCACCTTTGGCAGTGCCATCTAACTTAGTAATACTTAGGCCACTTAATTTAACCGCCTTATTAAATTCTTTAGCTTGATTAACCGCATTTTGCCCTGCGCCGCCATCAATTACCAGCATAATTTCATGTGGTGCCACCTCATTTTGCTTAGTAATAACACGTTTGATTTTTTCAAGCTCCTGCATGAGGTTGCCTTGCGTGTGTAATCGGCCGGCGGTATCAGCAATCAAAATGTCAATATTTTTGGCTTGGGCTGATTGGTAAGCATCAAAAATAACACTAGCCGCATCGGCACCGGTTGACTGGGCGACCACCGCAATATCATTACGCTCACCCCAGACTTTAAGTTGCTCCACTGCAGCTGCTCTAAAGGTGTCACCTGCTGCCAGCATCACTGATTTACCCTCAGATTGGAAACGTTTAGCAAGCTTACCAATGGTGGTAGTTTTTCCTGCGCCATTGACACCTACCACCAAAATAACATAAGTTTCATTAATCTCGGTATTGAGCTGGTTGTCCTCAATGAGTAGTTTGGCCAATTCAGATTTGAGAAAATCATAAACCCCATCTGAATCTTTAAGGATTTTTCGTGAGGCATTTTTTCGAACCGATTCTAAAACTTTATCAGTGGTACTAATGCCGATATCAGCAGTAATAAGCAACATTTCTAGCTCATCGAGTAAATCGTCATCGATAGATTTTTTACCTAAGAGTAGCGAGGCCAATCCTGAGCCTAACTTTTTGCGTGATTTAAACAATCTCTGTTTGAGAGATTGAGGTTTTTCTGTCTCAGTAGATTTGTCTTTTTTGAAAAAACTAAACAAGGCTTCTCGCTATAATGGTTGCATAATGAAGATTCTAATTTTACTAGCCTTTTTTTTCAGTGCCAATGCATTTTCAAACTCTAATGCTGGCGTTTCTAACAAAGCTCATAACGGTATTACCCAAGCCAGTCTGGACAATGGGCTTAAAATTATTGTCAAGGTAGATGATCGGGCGCCAGTATTTATCTCTCAACTCTGGTACAAGGTTGGCGCCAGTAACGAATCCAGACCTAATACTGGCATTTCTCACATGCTTGAGCATATGATGTTTAAGGGGACGCGCAAATATCCAGTGGGTGAATTTTCACGCATTATTGCCAAAAATGGCGGCGCTGAAAACGCATTCACCTCAAAAGACTACACCGCTTATTATCAAAAAATGCATAACTCAAAATTAGAGTTGGCGATAAAAATGGAAGCAGATCGCATGCGTAACTTAACTTTTTCTAGCCGAGAATTGGAAAAAGAAAGGCAGGTGGTAATTGAGGAAAGGCGCATGCGCGTTGAAGATAATCCTAATGCTAAAGTGTTTGAGCAGCTGCGTTTGATTTCTTATGGTGAATCGGGCGCTTATCATGCGCCAGTCATCGGTTTTCAAGCGGATATTGAATCTTATCAATTAAACGATCTAAGAGATTGGTACGAAACCTATTACGCGCCAAATAATGCCACCCTGGTTGTGGTGGGCGATGTAGATCCAGCTCAAGTAGTTGCTTATGCAAAGCAGTATTTTTCAGCGTATGCGTTTAATCCGAAGATCAGCCAACTTAAAGATAAGCCGCCAATTGCCCTAACCCAGCAACACAGACAGCTTAAATTAAAAGCAAAACTACCCTTGGTTACTATGGCTTTTCATGTGCCAAGTTTAAACAGTGCGCAAGACAAATCTCAGGCGTATCAGTTAGAAATGTTGTCTTACGTGTTAGATAATGGCTTGTCAAAAACATTGATTCGAGATCGTCAAATCGCCAGTAGTATCAGTGTTGGTTATCGATTGTATGATAAGTATCAGACACAATTTACTATTAGTTTTATTCCAGCTCAAGGGCTTGAAAACAATACAGTTATTAACGCCATTAAACAACAGGTGACAGCGTTGATTAATAGACCTGAGTTGTTAACCGATGAAATAAGACGAACCAAAGCGCAACTAGAGGCTAATTTTGTTTTTGAACAAGATCAAATATCCACTCAATCTTATTATTTAGGCATGCTTGAAACTGTGGAATTGGGTGTTGATAAAATGTTTGAATATGTAGATAAAATGAACGAAATAGTAGGTAAAGACTTATCAAAAGTTGCTAACATGTTTTTAAATTTTGAGCAAATGAATCAGGTTGAATTAATTCCTCAAGCGTTATGATGAAATTTTTATTACTATTTATGTTATTAATTAGCAGCGCCCAAGCGCAGCTTAACATTGATCGGTGGCAAACGCCTGAAGGTGCTAAAGTATTATTTACCCAAACCAAAGGCTTGCCAATGCTCGATGTGCAACTTAACTTTGATGCAGCCAGTAGTCGAGATGGTGATCAACACGGCTTAGCCACGCTAACCAATACCTTAATTGGCACAGCGACTGACCAACTAACTGAAGAGCAAATTATTAATGGGTTTGAGTCGTTAGGCAGTGAATTTTCAACAGCCAGTTTAAAAGACATGGCTATTATTTCAATGCGTAGCTTAACCAAAAAGGATGTGCTTAGAGGTTCATTGTCGTTATTTAGCGACGTGGTGAGTCGAGTCGAGTTTCAACAAGCGTATCTCACTCGGGAAAAAAAGCAAACTCATCAATCGATAGAGTCAGCTAAACAAAGCCCTGGTCAAGTAGCCAGTTTAAAGTTTAACGAATTAGTGTTTGCTGAGCATGCGTATGCACACGCAAAAATTGGCAACAAAGAAAGTATTGATACTATTCGACTTCAAGATTTACAAGCATTTTATCGTCAATATTATGTGGCGAAAAATTTAACCATCGCTCTGGTGGGTGACATTAGCAAGGTGCAAGCCAAGCAGATTGCACGTCAAATCTCTCATGGATTGAACGGTGGGCAAAAAGCTAAAATTAATCCGGTGGTCACGCCACTTGCTCAATCTCAACGGTTGCATATTGATTTCCCATCCAAACAAACACATCTGCTTATTGGTCAGACAGGGGTTAATCGCTCACATCCTGATTATCATGCACTGTACTTAGGTAATCATATTTTAGGCGGTAGTGGATTAACCTCAATACTAAGTGATGAGATTCGTGAAAAAAATGGTCTGGCGTATTCGGTATCAAGCCGCCTAACTAAGATGAAGTCAAACGGTTATTTTTTAATTAAATTGCAAACCAAAAATTCTCAAACTCAGCAGGCTAAAAATATTGTATTAACAACGCTTAAAAATTTCGTAAATAATCCAATTGATGCGCAAAAACTCCAAGATGGCAAGGATAATATCATTGGTGGATTTGCTTTAGAGACTGCAAGTAACCTTAATATCCTAACTTATCTCTCAATTATTGGCTTTTATGACTTGCCACTCACTTTTTTGAATGATTTTATTGCCAAAATTGAAAAAATTGACACCAAAAAGGTGCAAAAAGCCTATGCAAAGCTAATTAATACAAGCAAACTGGTTGTTTTGAGTGTTGGTGAGAAAAATTAGCCATTTTCATTATTTCCTAGATTTTGATAAATAATCGATATAAGTGCTTAAAATTAGTGAATTTTAGCTTAAAAGTGTCTATTTTTCGCTAAATGTTGATTAATTTTAAAAATTTATAAAATTTTTAAGTGCTCATTTATATGGTTTACCTTAATGGGTGAGTGCGAGCTCAACTGTTAAAATGAGTTATGGCTTGGCTTAGACATACATTTTTTTTCTTATTAATCGCACTGACATCAGTTAGTGTTCAGTCTGCGAAGCAGCCAACTGAAATTACCATTGCAATTCAATCCTTTCTAGACAAGGGTGTTGCTTATCAACAATGGCAACAAACAGCTGATTATTTAACTCAAAGAATTCCTAATGTTAACTTCAACATTGTTGTGATTGATACGCCAGATGATTCATTGCTGTATCAAATGGTTGATAATCAAAAAGTTGATTATGTGATTACCCAGCCGATTACAACCATTGAATTGAATCGTTTGTATGATACAAATATTGAGCTAACAAAAAATGATCAATCGGGCGTTAATCAGCTGGGTAGTGTTATCTTTACTTCATCTGAAAATCATGCTATCAACAATATTGAATCATTAAAAGGTAATAGTTTTGCCGCATCAACCCCTAGACGGTTAGGTGGCTGGGTGTTGGCGCTAGATTACATGACAGAGCAAGGTGTCAAGCCTTATCAAGACTTTTCAAAGATTGATTTTTTAGGCACTCAAGATAATATTGTTAATGCGGTAGTGGGTGGTTCGATGGATGCTGGTGCAGTGCGTACAGGAGTGATTGAATCAATGATTCACCAAGGCAAGATTGATCTAACACAAATTAAAGTGCTAGCGGACAAGCAGAATTTTCCTTATTTATTGAGTACCAATTTGGCGCCGGAATGGGCTTTTTCATCCTTAAAACATACGAATGCAGCTTTAACAAAAAAAGTAAAGCACTATCTGTTGGACTATAAATATAGTGATCAAACCAATCAGTGGATTGCACCACTAGATTATGAATCAATACGAATTCTATTAAGAAAACATCGAATTGGTAGTTATAAAGATCCGGTTTATATTAAATATGGGTCAAGACAACTTAAGCGACTCTTTTCTAAAAATTCCAAGCAAAATTTTGTAA
>JACNGB010000026.1 GCA_014384345.1 Candidatus Thioglobus pontius | reverse complement strand
AAAGCTAATAAGACGCTAATAGATACACCGATCCATATCTAGTAAAAATATCTTTATTTATTAAGGATATTATTTACTGATTTAAGAGATTTTGAAAGATTTTCTATCTAGATATTGAAAAACACCCATCAACATTGCGCCAAAAATAACCATGATCAGTGCTGGCACAGCAGCTCGCTCAAACAAACCCTCTGCACTTAACTCATAGGTTTGAATTGCTAGCGTATCCCAGCCGAATGGACGCAGTAAATACGTGGCTGGCAATTCTTTCATGACATCAACTGCCACCAACAAGCCGCCCGCCAAAATACCCGGTGTCATCATCGGTAGATACACTTGCCAAACAAGTCGCATTCTTGAGGCGCCAAGCAGACGCGCACTTTGGGTATAAACCGGCTTAATTTGCTGTGCAGAAGCTTCAATAGAACTATAAGCAATCGCCATAAAGCGAGATACATAAGCAAATAACAATAGTGCGATCGATCCGTAAATAATATGATTAATACTCTCGCCACCAAAATAAATATTAATTAATGACACTTGATTAATACCGTACAACAAGCCAACAGCCATCACCGAACCAGGCAAGGCGTAGCCTAATGTTGCTAGGCGAATGACACTTTTAAGCCAAATGCTAGCCTGCTTACATCTGCCTGGTAAGGCTAAAACAATAGCCAAAGCTACTGTAATTAAAGCAGCTGTAACGGTTAATATTGAAGTTGAGGCTATCAAATCAATGTATTTAGCACTCCACTCGTCAGCAATCGATGACCAGCCCCAAATAATTAGTTGCAACATTGGCATTGCAAATGACAGCATAAATACACCAAATACAAACAAACTAATTAACCAGGCGGTTGCACCTGTTGCGTGATAAGGCTTTTTATTAGTAACATCGGCTGAATAATACTTAGCTTGGCCGCGTGCTTTTTTCTCAAAATAGATTAAGAAAAATGCCACCAAAACTAATAGTGATGCCAATTGCGCAGCCACTTCAATAGATCTAAAGTCACCCCAAGCGGAGTAAATAGCTGTGGTAAAGGTATCATAGTTATACAAACTCACCACGCCAAAATCAGCTAGAGTTTCCATCAATGTTACCAACAAGCCAGCTGCAGCAGCTGGACGCGCTAAAGGCAAGGAGATTTTAAAAAATACCCTTATTGGGCTTGCACCCAGCAGCTTACCCGCTTCAATCATACTAATCTTTTGGCGCTTAAATGAAGCCCTTGTCATCATATAAACATACGGATAGAACACCAAAACAAAGGTAAGGATAATTGCCCACGAACCCGCGCGAATATCAAACCCTGGCAGACCCAGCACTTCACGCATCCAAACTTGTGCATAGCCTGAATAATCAAATACGCCTAAATAAACAAAGGCCAACACATAAGCCGGAATGGCAAATGGCAAAAATAGCGCCCACTCTAGCCACTTTCTGCCCGGGAACTCCACCATCACCACTAGGTAAGCAAGCACTGTACCCAGCAAGGTAACACCGACACCGACACCTAATAATAGAATAAGCGTTGAGCTAATTAAATCAGATAAGATGTTTTCAGAAAAATGCGCCCACAACTCATGCTCAGGCAGTGCCCAAGAAAATGCCACCACAAAGATTGGCATGGCCACCAACAAGGCTACAATACTTATCCAGATCTTTGATTTGAAGCAGTGTTTTTCCAAAATATTTCCTAATTAATTTCTAGTATTTTACTAAACAACAAAACCCAAGACCTCTTCAAGCCTTGGGTTTTGACGGGCAAATTTAAGCTTATCTGTAACCTTGTATTTGCATAAGTTTTACCCCGTCAGCCTGCAAAATACCAGCTTGAGATAAATTCATGTTATCTTGCTTAAATGATCCCCAGGCTGATACTACGTCATCTGAAGCAACATTTTGATTTGCTGGATACTCTTTATTAAGCGATCCGTAAATAGCCTGTGCCTTAGCTGAAGACAACCACTCTAATAACTGCGTTGCACCTTTTGCATTTGATGCATGCTTAGTCACCCCAGCGCCTGATACATTAACATGTACACCCGTGGTATCTTGATTAGCCCAAAAAAGCTTAAGTGGTGCTGCTGGATTTTTTTCAATTAAGCGACCAAAATAATAAGTATTAACCAAACCAACATCACACTGACCCGACAAAATAGCACTCATAACGTGTGAATCTTTAGCGTTGGGTGTCGCTGCCAAGTTGTCTACCCAGCCTTTAACAATATCCGCTGTTTTGTCTTTTCCATGATTGTAAATTAATGACGAAACCAAAGACTTAGTGTAGACCTTCTTACTGGTTCTTAAACATAACTTACCTTTCCATTTGTCTGTCGCCAAATCAGCATAGGTTGACAACTCCTCTGGCTTAACTCGATCTGTATTGTAAACAATGGTTCTGGCACGAATAGACAAGCCCGTCCACAAACCCTGAGGATCTCTTAAATGTGCTGGGATATTGCTTTTTAAAGTTTCAGTTTGAACGCTTTGAAATAAGTCTTGTGAGCCTGCATACCAAAGATTGCCTGCATCTACTGTCATAAACATATCAGCTTTGGTGTTAGCACCTTCAAGCTTTAAGCGCTCAATCAATGCGCCGCCCTTTCCTGTTAGATACTCAACTTTGATGCCTGTGTCTTTGGTAAATGCTTCAAATAATGGTTTGATTAAATGTTCTTTTCTTGAACTGTAAACAGTAACAGAATCATCTTGTGAATTAACACTTGATGAAGTCTGCGCACTTATTGCACCAGTTGAAGCCAATACTGAAAACACAATGGTTGATGAAACTAGGGTTTTAATACTCACACTTTCTCCTTGAAATAAATTTAAATGATAATGATTATCAATTACGAATGATACACATTATCAAATAAGAGTCAACTGTTTATGCTTAATTTTTCCCACCCTATCAGCAAGGGTATTTGCTTCATCACGATCATGAGTAACCAAAATTGAAGTGGTGTTCGTTTCTTTAAGAATTTGTCGAACCTGCAACGTTAACTGCTGACGATGATTTACATCTAAAGAAGAAAAAGGCTCGTCCATCAATAAAATTTTAGGTGCTGGCGCTAATGCACGAATAAGCGACACTCTTTGTTGCTCGCCGCCTGATAATTGATGTGGATATTTACCTTCCGTACCCTGCAAACCCACCATGGATAGTAGCTCACTAACACGCTTCTTCTGATCTGATTTAGGCAAATGATTAATGCCAAAACTGACATTCTTAAACACACTCATATGCGGGAACAATGCATAATCTTGAAACACCATGCCCACTTCTCGAGACTCTGGCGCAACGATATGCTGACCATGCTCAGACAGTCGTACACCATCTAACTCAACACTACCTTGTTTGGTATTATCTAAACCTGCAATAAATCTCAATGTTGAACTTTTACCACTACCACTGTCGCCCAGTAGCGCAAAGATTTCTCCTTGGGCAAGTTCAAGGTTTAATCCATCAACAACGGTTTTGTTTTGATATTCGATTGATAGGTTAGCAACAGACAGCATTGATCATGTAAATACTAATAAGAATGATTCTCACTATTATATAAGAAGTTGATAATCAAAAACAACAACTTATCTATCCCTAATCTAAATATAGAAATTACTAAAATAGTGTTATACCTTGCCCCATATGTGTTTGTAAAAAATACTAGTCCCACCCATAGGTTCGGCGGCTATTTTTTGTAAATGCAGATGGGGTAAGGGGTGACGCTAGGTTGGTGATTTCTATTTTTGGATTAGGGTCTATTTACAATGTCGGCAGTTATGCTCAGTGGAAATTGGAATAATCATGTTTTTTGCTTTTTTACCAGTACGCATTAACATCGTAACCGATGCCAACAAAATACCAATAGATGCACCAATCCATAACAAGGAATTCATTGGATGTGAGATAAATGTACCCACTTGATAAAACACAGTTGCTGAAAAATACGCCAGCCCTGTTGCCCATAACCCACCAACCACTGCCCAAGTTTTACCCACTTCGCGAATCATGGCGCCGAATGCTGCCACACAAGGGAAATAAAGTAAGATGAATAGCAAGTAAGAAAATGCACCTATCTTGCCATCAAAGCGTGACACCATAGCACCAAAGGTAGCTGTAGAGACTTCTTGGGTTTCAGCGGCCAGAGTTTGCGAGTGAGTGTCATCCAATACACTCAAACCCAACGGATCAGATAAGTTTTGCAAAGCATCATCCAAATTATCTGGAATGGTTGCTAATGCCTCGCCTAAACCTGCAACCAAACTATATTCACTCGCTTCTTCTGCTTCAGTAACTTTCTCAGTATCAATATTTGAATAAAGCGAGTCTAATGTGCCTACCACAACCTCTTTTGCCAAAATTCCAGTAACAATACCAACCGTCGCGGGCCAGTTATCTTCATGAATACCCATTGGCTCAAATACCGGAGTTAGCGTTTGCGCCACTTTACTTAACAAAGAATCTTTAGAATCTTGATGACCAAAACTGCCATCAACACCAACACTATTCACCACATTAATCAAAGTAACCACCAAGACAATAACCTTACCCGCGCCAACAATAAAGCCTTTTAATTTATTCCAAGTGTTAATCATTAGGTTTCTAACAGATGGCAGTTGATAATTAGGTAATTCCATTAAGAAATCACTGGTATCCGCACCACCTTTAAAAGCACGCTTTAGTATTAAACCAGTAAAAATTGCAAATAAAACACCAATGAGATACAACGCAAATACAACGTTTTGCCCGCCCACCGGGAAAAATGCAGCTGCAAATAAAGCGTACACCGCAAGCCTTGCACCACACGACATAAACGGTGACATTAACACCGTGGTAACACGCTCACGATGAGTATCTAATGTACGCGCTGCCATAATGCCTGGCACATTACAACCAAACCCCACAATCAGTGGAATAAATGCCTTGCCAGACAAGCCTATTTTCCTCATAAACTGATCCATGACAAAAGCCGCTCTGGCCATATAACCCACCTCTTCTAGCAAGGTTAAGAATAAATACAACGCAGCAATAATAGGAATAAAGGTGGCTACCACTTGTATACCGCCGCCAACACCATCTGCCACAATTACTGTTATAAACTCAGGGGTATTGATACTATTAAGCACATAGGCCGTGCCATCAATAAAAATTGTTCCAGCGGCCATATCAAAGAAATCAATCAAAGCACCGCCAAAATTAATACTCACTAAAAATAGTAAATACATCACCATTAGGAAAAACGGCACACCTGTCCAAGACCCTAGTATTAACTTATCAACTTGATCTGAAACCGTTTTTTTAAGATTGGTGTCATGCTTAATAACCGCATTAACAAATTTATTTGCCTGTTCAAATCTTGCTTCAGCCTCTAAGAGCTCAACCTGTTTATCATCGTTTGCATCTTTAGCAATTTGAATTTGTTCAGTCGGGTAATCAACCACCAGTTTTGAACTGGGTTTAAATTGGTCAATTGCATTTGAAAAAACAGATAAATCTAGCGACTCTTTAAGCGATATTGAAATCACTTCGCAACCCAGTTCTTGCTTTAATTGATCAATATTAATTTGCATACCGCGCTTACGCACCACATCCATCATATTAAGCAACACAACAACATTAACACCCAACTCTCTTAACTGAGTTGTTAAATACAAACCGCGCTCAAGGGTTGATGCATCAACAATATTAAAATACAAATGATCGGGATTGTTTAGCGCAAAATCTCTGGCAATTTGCTCGTCCATTGAGGAATTTTTATCATCAATAGAATACACACCAGGTAAATCAACCACATTGTAGCTACTACCACTAATGTTGAACTCGCCCTCTTTACGATCAACTGTCACACCAGGCCAATTACCCGTGCGCTGCTTAGCGCCGGTTAATAAATTAAATAACGTGGTTTTTCCGGCATTTGGATTACCAATCAGGGCGACTTGATTAAAACTCATAATTCACGCACCTTGATTAAACTTGCCAAGGTTTTCCCTACGCTAATTCTTGCATTACCCATCGCAATCACCATATCACCACGACGATTTCTAAGAATAGAAATTGATGCACCTGTGTTAATACCCAGGCCTAATAATTTAATTTTTTTCTGATTGCTAACATTTATTTGATCAATTACAGCCAGCTGACCCACGTTTAGTGATGACAATACTTGCATAATTATTTGTAATTATTAACAAATGATTGAATTTGCTCTCTAGTTAAAACAACATAAGTTTTTTTCATTGTTACGCCTATTTAATTTTTAATGCAAATGATACCTATTATCATTTGCAAAAGTAATGGTATTTTTATAAATAATAATATACTAATAATTCAACCACACAATAACTATGCACAAATTTGGAAAAAATTATCATAAAATGCATGAATAAATAAATAACAAAACCTATTTAATGAATTCAACACAGAGAGCTAAAGCCACTCAAAAAATCACCTTTATCGGTGCGATTGTTGACCTAACTTTAGCTATTTTTAAAGTGATTGCTGGTGTTTTAGGTAATTCTGGCGCCTTGATTGCAGATGGTATTCACTCATTTTCAGATTTGTTATCAGACGGTATTGTGCTCTATGCTGCCAAACACGCCCATGAAGAAGCCGACGAAGACCACCCCTATGGTCATCAAAAATTTGAAACCGTTGCCACATTAGGTTTGGCAATTATTTTGGCACTGGTTGGTGTTGGTATTATTGTCGATGGATTTGATCGACTCAACAACCCAGCTGAACTAACTCATATTAATTTGTTATTAGGCGTTGCAGGTATTTCTATCTTTTCTAAGGAAATGCTGTATTGGTATACACTTAACGTTGCCAAAAAATACAATTCTGACATGCTTAAGGCCAATGCCTGGCATCACCGTTCAGACGCTCTATCTTCTGTTGTTGTATTTGCTGGTGTTTTAGGTGCAGCATTTGGATTTGTTTACTTAGACGCTGTTGCTGCCATTATTGTTGGCTTAATGGTGATTTATATTGCTTGGGAACTAGGATCAAGCGCCACTAAAGAATTAGTAGATACCTCGATTGATGCTGATCAAATTGAAAAGTTACGCTACGCACTAGGACAAATCAGTGGCGTTAATAGCGTACATTCATTACGTACTCGTAAAATTGGCCACACCATTTCAGCCGATGTACATGTGCAAGTTGACCCTTTCCTAAGTGTTAGTGAAGGACATATCATTAGTGTCAGTGTTGAGCGCGTTGCCAAACAATGCTTAAGAGAATTAACCGACGTTACCGTACACATTGACCCTGAAGACGATGAAACAGTCGCACCCTACGAAAACCTACCTGAGCGTGCAGAAGCGTTAGGCATCTTAACCAAAGCTTTGTTTAACAACAAATGCGATGGGGAGATTAGTAGAATTCAATTGCATTATCTTGATGGAAAGATTCATGTAGATTTTTACCTGCCATTGTCATGCCTAGAAAACGACAATAGCCATGATGAAATTTTAAATAAACTAAAGCAAACTGTTAATCAATTGCATGGCTTTGGCAACATTAAGGCCTACTTTGGTAAAAATGGTAAGCATGACAAATAGCGCCTGCTAATGCGTCTGCTGCATCCTCTTGTGGCGCTTTGTTAAGTTTTAAAGATTCACACACCATATAAGACACCTGATCTTTGTTTGCGTGACCTTTGCCAACAACAGCTTTTTTAATTTGATTCGGGCTGTATTCCACCATAACAACTTCATTCATCCCTGCAGCTGAAATAATCGCACCACGTGCATGTCCTAGTTTTATAGCAGCATCCGGATTAGGCCTATCAGGACGCATAAAAGCGCGCTCAATAACCACTATATCCGGCTGGTGATGCTTAATAATTTGATCAATTTCTAAGAAGATAGTGGTGATACGATCAGTCAACTCACCTTTGGTGCGAATACAGCCACTGGCTAAATAAGTAAACTTGAGCTTATGCGCTTCTATCAATCCGAATCCAGTTATCCTTGAACCGGGATCAACGCCTAAAATTTTCATTGGCTATTTGAATATAAATAATTGCAAAACAGTTTACTACAAAGTATTTACAATAGAGGCAAAACCTCCCGAACTTGGCATTTGGGTAATGGTTATGGAATTTATACCGATGCTTGCAATTAGTTGACATGAGGAATTGCCTCGCCCAAACCCTGTGACACGTGAGCCAGGATCAACCCCTAGAATTTTCATAAAAATATTTTAACAGTTAATGGCTTTTTTCCATACATATAAGGGTTATATGATATACTTAAATTTTTAACGATTAATAAGGACAGTGTGCCATGGCAGTTTTAGAATTAAACAAAGACAATTTTGATGAAACAATTAAAAATAACGACATTGTTATTTTGGATTTTTGGGCACCATGGTGTGGTCCTTGTAAATCATTTGCACCAACTTACGAAGCCATGAGTGAAAAAATTGACGGCGTTACTTTTGCTAAAATCAACACTGAAGATGAACAAGAATTAGCGGGTCACTTCCAGATTCGTTCAATCCCTACTTTAATGATCTTTAGAGAACAAATTGCAATTTTCCAACAGCCGGGCGCTATGGCCGAAGCAGACCTAGAAACGGTACTAACCAAAGCAAAAGAGCTTGATATGGCAATCGTTCGTAAAGAAATCGAAGAGCAGCAAGCAAAGAGCTAAATCAACTCTAAATAGCTTTTCTCACTAAACCCAACTTTAATATCGCTGCCTGCTACTAAAACAGGTCGCTTAATTAGGGTTGGGTTTTTTAACGTCAACGCCATGGTGATATCAGCCTTTTGTGCGTCGGTTAATTGACGATAAGTGGTTGAGCGCTTATTGATTAATTTATCCCAACCTATTACATTCACAAAGCTTTGCAAGGTTGGTTCGTCAATAGGTTGATCGCGAAAATCAATAAATTCACATTCAATATTGTGTGCGTCTAAAAATTTTCTTGCTTTTTTGATGGTGTCGCAATTCTTTATGCCGTACATTTTCATCATCACGCCCTACTGATTTGAAAATTCAAGAATTTCTTTTTGTTCATTATCAACAATAATGCGCAAACCTTTTTCTGGATAAAGCCAATAAGATAAGCCTTCAGGAGCAAGTTCAACACTTGCCGGTTTGCCGAATAAGTTCTCAATCACCACTTCTTCCAAATTGGCCCTTGGTATGAATGTCAAGGATTTAATCTTGAGTCTTGACATGGAGCGCTCGCCTGCTGGGGTAAAGGTGGTGTTTTTAACCCCAGACGGCATCAGCATAGATTCATCAATATTATGCGATAACACCTCAATAGCTTGATCATCCAATAGTAAATTTAAAATAATTCGAGCACTAATGCCACCCACTTTGGTACTAGAGAAATATACCTCTAACTCTGGTTCTACGCCTTCATTTTCAAACAGAGAGGCTTTAATTTCAGTACCAAAATGGCGAGCCGCATCAATTAGACGACTCTGCCCCATGGTTAAGTCAAACACAACAGTCTGTTGATTTTCATTAACGTAACTTTGCCAAGGCATGGCTTGATTTTTTGGCATTTCCACATCGCGAGTAAATAAAAATATAATCAAGAATGCCAAGATGGCGCCTAACAAAGTGTAGCCTATTATATGTCTTTCTTTCATCGTTCAAATGGGGGTTTGTTGGCTTTTGCTCTAAGCCAATTTAAAGTTTTAAATGTTGGGTCGTGATTAATAATCTTAAGCTCAAGTTTACGCTTGCCGGGAAACTCCAATAGAAACAATCCCAATAAAATTGATATCACACCCTGCCCTGGCGTAACCAACATAATAATTCCAGCAAGTAGCAACATCAGACCAATCACACTTCTGACAATTACTGCAATAATATGACCAATATGCTCGATTTCTAGCTTATGGGGATTCTCCATAGTGAAATAATTACTGGCAATCAGTCCGAGCAAATAGGGTGTTAATAGTAGTGTCACAACAAAAACAACCGCTGATATAACACCAGCTAGCACCAGCATATCTTCGTATTGAGTAATTAAATCAGTAATAAAATCTAGCATGATAGAAGAAAGGTTACTGGCCCATCATTGGTCAATGACACTTGCATATCAGCACCAAATTCACCACTTTGAATTGGCGCATGCTGTGCTGAGATTTGAGTTAAAAAATAGTCATATAAGGCCTTAGCCTCAGCTGGCGCTTTAGCCGTTGAAAAGCCTGGTCTAGTGCCTGAGCTGGTATCAGCAGCTAAGGTAAACTGAGAAACAGCCAATATACCACCTTTAATATCACTGACCGATAAGTTCATCTTATCTTCATTGTCGTAAAACACACGATAAGATAACAGACGTTTAATCATTTTATCAATCTGTGGCTTTTCATCAGTCTTTTCAATGCCAATAAATACCAGCAGCCCTTGGTCAATTTCGCCAACAGTTATATTGTTTACTTCAACCTTGCTGTGCGTTACCCGCTGAATTAAAGCTTTCATGAGGGTTTAGCTTAAATGCGATACGTCAGCCACTGATAAGAATAAAGACCTAACCCAATTAATCAAACTTAAACGTGCCGTTTTAAGTTGGGCATTATCAGCATTCACCATCACCTCATCAAAAAAGGTGTCAATGCTAGCTTTAAGTGAAATAAGTTGTTGCATGTTACTTGCATAATCCGTTGATTGCGACAGTTTGTTCGCCACTTCAACCGTTTGTGCGTACAACGCTTTTTCCGCCGCTTCCACTAATACTGATTGATCGACATCAATTGATAAGTCTTGATGATCTTTAAGCATGTTGGCAATACGCTTATTAGCTTCAATCAAACTTGCTGAAGCATCATCTTTGGTAAAAATATCCAATGCTTCCACACGCAAGTGGAAATCAAACGGAGATTCTGGCTTAACCGCTAGTACTGCCTCAAAAGCCTTAGCGCTTAATTTTTGCTCTTTGTAGTATGCACGTAGACGATCCATCATAAATTTGTAAATAGCACTTGCACACTCGGTATCAACCTCGTTCGAGTGTGCTGAAAGCGATGCACTGATCAGCGATTTAAGATTGAGATCTAACTTGCTTTCCACCATAATTCTTAACAAGCCCAATGCCATTCTACGCAGCGCATAAGGATCCTTAGAGCCAGTTGGCCCTTGACCAATGCCGTAAATACCGGTAATAGTATCAAGCTTATCAGCAATAGCAACCACTAAACCCTCTTGAGTCGATGGCAATGAATCACCAGCAAAGCGCGGATGATAATGCTCACTAATTGCCTTGGCAACAGATTCACTCTCACCGTCATTTTGTGCGTAATAACCACCCATTACACCTTGAAGATCAGCAAACTCACCCACCATCTCAGTCACTAAATCTGTTTTACACAGTAAGCCTGCGCGCTTAGCATCTTGTTCATTAGCGCCAATCATAGTGGCAATAGTGGCTGATAAACTTTCAATACGTTTTGCCTTGTCACCCATTGATCCCAGTGACTTCATGAACAATACACGATCAAGTTTTTCTAGATGAGATTCTAAGGTTTGACGTTTGTCTTGCTCCCAGAAAAATTCAGAATCAGCCAATCTTGGACGAATAACACGCTCGTTACCGTCAATAATAACTGAAAGATCACTGGATTCGATATTAGCCACCGAGATAAAGCTTGGTAATAGTTTGCCATTTGCATCAAGCATGTGAAAATACTTTTGGTGCGATTTCATGGCAGAAATAAGCGCCTCTTCAGGCACTGCTAAAAATGATTCACTAAACCCGCCTGAAAATGCACGTGGATATTCAACCAAAGCGCACACCTCTGCTAAGAGTGATTCATCAATCACGGCAGTGGCATTGTTTTCACTGGCCACATCAATTACCTGCTGTCTAATAAGCGCCTTACGCGCTTCAAAATCAACTTCTATTTGCGCTTGATCCATTAAAGTTTGACGATAGTCGGATGCTTGAGTAATTTCAAACGTTTGCTTACCCGTAAAACGCAACCCACGCGTTGTGTTGCCTGCTGTTAGTCCCATTACTGAAGCATCAACTACTTCACTACCTAGCAACATAACCAACCAATGTGTTGGGCGTGAAAATTGAATATCAGAATCACCCCAGCGCATTGGCTTGGCAATAGGGATATTCTTAATGGCGGTATCAACCACTTGTGCCAACAAGCCTTGGGTTTCCAACCCTTTTTGTTCTTTACTAAAAAAGTAATAATCAGCCTTGCCAAATGCCTTTTGTGATAATTCTGAACGTTCTACACCGCAAGATTTTGCAAAGCCTACTACCGCCTGATCTGGCGCACTAACTGATGGACCCTTACGCTCAATGATTTGATCTTCTTGCTGCAGTTGAAGATCGTGCACTAATACCGCGAGTCGACGTGGTGTGGCAAAAGAATCAACAGCTGAAAACTTAAGATTTAATTGCTTTAATTCAGCCGCCACATTATCTGTTAACGCTTTTGATAACTTAGGCAATAACATTGGTGGTAACTCTTCTGTACCGAGCTCTAATAAAAAATCTTGTGTGTTCATAATAGTTTTTTTAAATAATTTGGAATCTAAGTTGACCATTAAGCAAGTCGATCATCACAGAACGCGCATAGAGCTTAGTAGGAACAACATCAAATTTCTTGTAAACGCCTGCAATAGAAACCAATTCGGCATTAAATGATTGAACAAAAATAGTGGCTTTTTCATCACCCTGAATGCCGGCAAATAAATTTCCCTGCACTTCTTTATAGGCTGATATAGAGCCAAATGACATAATATCAGCGCCTGATTTTACTTTAGATAACAGCACCAAATCTCTATCATGAGAAGTTATCTGCTGGAATGAATAAACCTTATTGGTAATAATTTTTGGCGCCTGATAAGCCTTATCTTGATGAGGATTTGGCACACTTGAAACAGGCTGTTCAACAGCCTTAACCTTGATTTTAGACTTACTAGCCTTTGATAACGATTTACCAAACACCGCCAATCCTGAAAATTTTACAAAATCAATCAACTCTTGCTTACGCGAGCGAATACCCACAGCAACCATTTCATTTTGTGCCAAAATTTCAATCAAAACCGCTAGCTCATTTGCCTGAAAATGCTGCGCTTCAATTTCCAAAATAACGGGCGCATGTTGAAACTGCGCTTTATTACTACTCGCTAGTGCGGTTATTTCCTCAACCAATACATCCGTATTGTTGGTCAACACCCTGAGTGTATACAGCGCTTCGGTTTGAGTGATAACTTCGATCTGATTCAACTGCGCCACCCTTGAGTGCAGTCCAAGAAATGCCATACACGGTTCATGCCTGTGTCACCACTTAACATCAGCTCTAGCGGGGTTTTGTGTTTGAATTTCTTCACCGTACGTTTAAGCCAAACACTAGCATATTCTTTATTAGTTGGAAAAGTGGTACCTAGTGATTCATAAATACCCAAAATCATTTGACTGCGTTTTACGGTCTTTTCATCAAAGTTGAATGACTTATCACCTCGACGATATTGGTATAAGTGCCTGGGCTTGATTGTCTCTTGCAATCCTAACAAAACGAGTTGGTCTGCATCTTCCAATTTCCAATTTTCTAAAATTTGGGTTAATTGCAAGGTTAGCTGAGCTTGCTCTTGCTCATTCAAATTTATCATATCCATGGGTTAATTCACCCTAAAGTGGAATAAAATTTCACGATCAAATACACTTTGATCAGGTGCTGGTGGCAATGGAGATGCTTTATACACAGCGCGCTCTATCGCATCTTTAAACGCCTTAGATTTGGCGTTATTCTCAACATTACATGACTGTAAATTTACCGTTTGCACCTTACCGTTAATATCTTGCAAAATGTAAACATCACAACCCCAATCATCTTTCGCACCCTGGTAGCGCCATTTTTCTTTAACTCGTGAAGCGATTTGATTAACGTAATTCGCTTTAAGCTCATTCAAAATGTCTTCTTGAGCAGTTTCTCTTTCTTGATCCTCTTCAGCCTGAATTTCTTTCTTTAAAGATCGAGTGTCTTGCTCTTTTTCAAATTTACTGGCTTCAGTTTGTCTTAACTTTTCAATCTTTTGTTTTTCCTGCTCAGCAGCCTTAGCTTTCTTTTCAGCTATTTTTTTGCGCTTTTCAGCTTCTTTAGCTTTCTTTTCGGCCAGCTTCTTTTTCTTTAGCGCTTGTTTAATTTTTTGCTCAGCTGCTTTTCTATTTTTTTCAGCCTTAGCCTTAGCTTGCTTTTCTTGTTTAACTTTAGCTTTTAATTTTTTTAGGCGTTGTTGTTCTTTATAACGCTCATTTTCAACACGCTTTTCTGCGCGCTTTAAATCTGCCAAATGTTTTTCACGCTTTTGTTTAATGTCAATTAAACGCTGTTTTTCTTTTTTAATTTCGGTGAGATCAATGGTGACTGCTTTTGGAATGGCACTTGCAGATGATTTTGGTGCTTGTTTAGGAATCTCCCAGCGTTGAACATTAGAAAAAACTAAACCAATCAATAGCGCAACATGCAGAATAATCGCCGTCCAGAAAGCCACTGGATGCTTATGAGCAATCTTAGGAAGTTTAATTCTTTTTAGCAGCCACTCTTTCATTAGTTTTGCTCGGCTGATTCGGTCACAATGCCGACTTTATTCACACCATTTTTCTGCAAGAAAGACATCAATGAAACCACTGAACCGTATGCAACATTTGCATCGCCACGAACAAACACTTTCATACTTGGATATATTTCTAAACGCGCACTAACACGTCCTGCAATAACACCCAACGGCAGTTTTTCACCTTTGGATACTTCCGAATCGTCTTCATTGAGTGAATTGATGAAATAATCACCATCTTTGTTAATGGTAACAATGGTTGGTTGCTGCTCGGTAAAGTCAACCATTTTGGCGTCAGCCGTTGGCAAGTCAACCTCTATGCCTTGCTCAATGATAGGCGTGGTCATCATAAAAATAACCAACAACACAAGCATGACATCAATATACGGCACAATGTTGATGTTTGCATCAACACGAGGTCTGTGACGTTGTGGTAATTCAATCATTGAGTTGGGTTATTTCTGTCTTTGGAAAGTAACAAACAGCTCTTCAACAAACGAGGTGTATTTGTTGTTAATTTCACCTACTTGAGTGATGAGTCGATTGTAAGCAATGGTTGCCGGAATCGCAGCAAACAAACCAAACGCCGTTGCAATCAAGGCCTCTGCAATGCCTGGTGCAACAATGGCAATGGTTGCTTGCTTGACCGATGCCAAGCCGATAAAAGAATGCATAATTCCCCAGACCGTACCAAATAAACCAATATAAGGGCTTGAAGAAGCAATCATAGCCAGTGCGCTTAATCCATGATCAAGTCGATCAACTTCATTATTAACAGCCGTATTCATAGAGCGGTAAGCACGCTCAGAATTAAGCACTAATGCTTGGTTTGAGGCAGAAGTTGAATGTGTAAACTCACCATAACCCGCACCAAAAATATGCTCCATTGGCGTGCGATTTGACACTTGCTCTGGAATTTGGCCATGTAACAAAGAGAGATCAGTATCGGTTAAAAAATTATTATGAAAACGCTTAACATCTTTATCAGCATCCATTAACGCCTTCTTCTTGGACATGATAATTGTCCAAGAATAAATACTCATTAACACCAAGACTAGCATCACCATCTGCACCACAAAACCTGCGCTAATAATTAGACTAAAAATTGATAAACTACTATCCATTTAATTTCTCCAGAATGTCGCCTGGCATAGCGCAAGGTTTAAAATTTTGCGCATTCAAACAAGCAACGGTAATTTGTGCTTTAAATAATACCTTATTTTGCTCTAGATCCATTATTTTCTGTGAAAAAATCAAGCTAGCTTTACGCACTTCTTTAACCTGTGTATCAACATTGAGTAAATCATTAAATCGGGCTGGTGCAAGGTAATCCGCTTGTACAGATCTTACGGCAAAAATAATATTTTGATGTTTGATTAATTGATCTTGTTCAAAGCCTAAATCACGCAGCAGCTCACTACGTCCGCGCTCAACAAATTTTAAATAATTTGCATAATAAACAACGCCACCGCTGTCGGTATCTTCATAATAAACCCGAACTTTTAAATTACTCATTAAATAAGTCTTGATGATTAGAGGGTGTAGATAGACCTAAATGTTGATAAGTCAAATTAGTCGCACTTCGACCTCGAGGCGTTCGATGGATAAACCCTTGTTGAATTAAATAAGGTTCAACCATATCTTCTAACGTGCCGCGCTCTTCACCAATGGCAGTTGCTAAGGTATCAAGACCAACGGGGCCACCGGCAAATTTAGTCGTCATAATTGAAAGATAATCCCTATCCAATTGCTCAAGACCCGCCTCATCCACCTTAAGCGTACTTAAGGCCTCATTAGCAATTTGTTGATGGATAATGCCGTGCGTTTTAACATCAGCAAAATCGCGCACACGACGCAATAATCGATTAGCAATTCTAGGAGTGCCTCGCGAGCGCTTAGCAATTTCTAATGCACCACTCGGCTCTATTTCAATGGCCAATATATTGGCAGAACGCTGAACAATTTTTTGCAGATCTTGATGATTATAAAATTCAAGGCGTTGAACAATGCCGAAACGATCCCGTAAAGGTGACGTTAGCATGCCGGCACGCGTTGTTGCGCCAATTAAGGTAAAAGGTGGCAAATCAAGCTGCACAGAGTGTGCCGCTACACCTTCGCCCACCATAATGTCTAATTTAAAATCTTCCAATGCTGGATATAGAATTTCTTCAACCACTGGATTAAGACGATGAATTTCATCAATAAATAAAACATCGTAGGGCTCTAATTTGGTCAAAATTGCTGCCAAATCACCTGAACGTTCCATTACCGGGCCTGAAGTTTGCTTAAACCCTGCGCCCATCTGATTAGCAATAACATTGGCCAAAGTGGTTTTTCCCAATCCTGGTGGTCCGTAAATTAGACAGTGATCAAGCGCGTCTTGACGCTTTTTTGCCGCCTGAATAAACAGTGCCATTTGTGACTTGACATCATCTTGACCAATATATTCTGACAAGCTGTCTGGGCGCACAGAGGTCATAACAATATCTTCGCCGCCTTGATCTTGTCCTGCTACTAAGGAATCTTCTTCTATCATCTTGATTTAAGGAATTTTTTAATCATTTTAACTTTAATTGGGCAGAATTTCTTGGAACAATAGCTTGATTTTAATAGGCTTGGTTAAATGCTTTAGTTTGGCTATTTTTGTCACTTTGGTCGGTTGACCCGGCGCAAGCTTAACAACCTGCAATTGCCAAAGGCTTCTACCCAATAACTGCTGCTCAAAAATAATATATCTTAATTGCTCAATAGGAAAATGCCAACCTAACTCTTGTGTCATTAATTGACTTAAACTCAATTGAGTTAACTGGCCATCAACCCTTAATTTTGACGCACTTGAAACCAAATTTATCTGCCCCATTCCTAGAGCAGCCATGAGGGTTAAGTCAAAATCTTTGCCGCTAAATTTAAGATCAAAACTCGATTGTTGCACCTTGTTATCAACAATTGCAGATAGTCTACCGTTAACCTGCCAATTGCCTTGAGGGTCAATCAGTGTTGTTTTTGATTGCTGTACAGGTAGCGTGGAACAGCTCGACAGCAACAAAAGAAGCAGTGATAGTAGTGTTTTCATTAAGTGCGCTATTCTAACATTGACATACTAATAGCAAATACCTAAAAACCTTGATTTGGGTATAATTAAGCGCTTATTTGTCATTGTCATTTGGGTTTATGTCACGCATTGCTATTTTAAGTGTTAATCATGCACAAGCACCGGTTGCGGTGCGTGAGCGTGTCGCATTTGCACCAAACCAATTAACCGACGAACTACAAAAACTCAACAAACTTCCAGGCGTTGCTGCTTGTGTGATCTTGTCAACTTGCAATCGCTCGGAGATCTACGCCGTTATTGAAACTGGCAATCCACAAGAGATACTTAGCGATTACTTGTCTCAAACGCACAATATTAATCGAGCAGAGATTGACCCTTATTTGGTTTATTTTGAAGATGATAAAGCGCTAGAACATATTTGCAACGTTGCTTGCGGTTTGGATTCTTTAGTGTTGGGCGAGCCTCAAATTCTTGGCCAGCTTAAAGATGCCTATCACGCTGGCAAACAAGCTGGAACACTTGATAAAAAATTAGAAAAATTATTCCAACATGCTTTTTCAACAGCCAAAAAAGTACGTACCGACACGCAAATTGGCTCATCGCCCGTATCTATTGCTTATTGCGCCGTTAAACTAAGTGAAAAAATCTTTACTGATTTGTCTGAGCAAACAGTTTTATTAATTGGTGCAGGTGAAATGATTGAATTGTGCGCTCAACACTTACATCAAAAAGGTGTTCGTAATATGATTGTAGCCAATAGAACCCTTGAAAATGCACAAAAAATTGCCGAACAATATAACGCTCAATCAGTCAGCTTAAAGCAGTTTTCTTCAATAATTGATCAAGCAGATATTATCATTTCTTCAACAGCGGCTTCTGTACCTATTATTGGCAAAGGCCTAATTGAAAGCGCCCTTAAGCAACGCAAACACAAGCCAATGTTTATGCTTGATATTGCCATTCCACGCGACATTGAGCCGGAAGTTGGTCAATTAGATGACGTGTATCTCTACACCATTGACGATCTGGAGCAAGTGGTCAGTGACAATGTTGATTCGCGTGAAAAAGAAAAAGTCTTGGCACAAGAAATTATCATCAAGCAGGCTCAAGTATTTAACCAATGGCTTGCGGTATTGCCAAATGAACAATTGGTTCAAAGCTACCGAACCAGTGCCAATCAGATTAAAGATGAAGTGGTTTTAGATGCGATTAAACGCTTTAACAATGGCGGTGATGGTGAGCAAATTATTAAAAAATTAGCCGATCAACTAACCAATAAAATACTACACACTACTTTTAAAAACATTAAGCAGGCTGATCATTCAGATTTATCTCAATGTGAAGGCTGTGTTCCTAACATTAAAAAATAATGAACGAATCAATTCTTGCTAAATTAGAACAAATGTCCATGCGCCTAGAAGAAGTTGGCGCCATGCTAAGTGACCCTGCGGTAGCAAGCGATGCTAAACGTTTTCGAGAATTATCTATCGAGCATTCACAGCTCACTCCAGTTAATGAACAGTATCAAGAGTATTTGGCCACAGAGCAAAATCTAGCAGACGCTAAACTCATGTTAGAGGAAGATGACGCTGAAATTAAAGCCATGGCCAAGGATGAAATTAACGAAGCCAAAGAAAACTTAGAGCGTCTTGATTTAGAATTAAAAAAATCTTTACTCCCTAAAGATCCTAACGACTCAAGAAATATTATTATTGAAATTCGTGCGGGAACCGGCGGCGATGAAGCCTCTATTTTTTCAGGCGACCTATTTAGGATGTACTCGCGCTATTGTGAAAAACAAAAATGGCAAATGGAAATCATGAGCTCAAATGTGGGTGATCATGGTGGCTACAAAGAAATTATTGCTCGCATCGGTGGCACTGATGTTTATTCAAAACTTAAATTTGAATCTGGTGCTCATCGTGTACAACGCGTACCAGAAACAGAAAGTCAAGGACGCGTTCACACGTCTGCCTGCACGGTTGCCATTATGCCAGAAGTTGAAAACATTGAAGAAATTGACATTAACATGAACGATGTGCGCGTTGATACGTTTAGAGCGAGTGGTGCTGGTGGTCAGCACGTTAACAAAACCGACTCGGCTGTGCGTGTTACCCACATCCCAACTGGCACGGTGGTAGAGTGTCAAGATGGCCGCTCTCAGCATAAGAACAAAGCACAGGCTATGTCAGTTTTGGCATCTAGAATTTTAGATGCGCAGCAACAAGTTCAGCAAAAAGAGCAGGCCTCTGCCCGTAAAGAATTAGTTGGTAGTGGTGATCGTTCTCAGCGCATTCGCACCTATAACTACCCACAAGGTCGTATTACCGATCACCGCATCAATCTAACCTTGTACAAATTAGCTGAAATTATGGAAGGTGATTTAGAAGCAATTATTGAGCCTTTAATTGTTGAACAACAAACCAACCAGCTAACAGAACTAAACGACGCACTCGCTTAAATCATTAACAGATATTTCGATCAAGGCAAAACCTCCCGAACTTACTGCCTTTGACAAAAGTATTGATTTCTTGTGCGTTAATCAGTATTTTGCCAACGTGAGGAATTGCCTTACAAACAACAAACCAACCAACTAACAGAGCTAAACGACGCACTCGCTTAAAACCTATTTCTACTAAGGCAAAGCCTTTCTAGCGTTAACTAAATTTAACTCACGTAGCCGTTGTTTCAAGATTACTAGGATTAATTCACTTCTTTAGGTGCAAGGCATTGCCTTGTCCAACCAACTAACAGAGCTAAACGACGCACTCGCTTAAAACCTATTTCTACTAAGGCAAAGCCTTTCTAGCGTTAACTAAATTTAACTCACGTAGCCGTTGTTTCAAGATTACTAGGATTAATTCACTTCTTTAGGTGCAAGGCATTGCCTTGTCCAACCAGATAACAGAACTAAATGACGCGCTAGCCTATTTTTTTAACGAATAGTTGTGAGGCGACAAATAACACACCTAACGCAATAACAATCATTGGCCCAGTGGCTAAATCGTAAAATAAAGAGGCGCTCAATCCCATTAATACCGCAGCAATAGAAACAATAATTGATTGAAATGCCATGGTATGTGGCGTACGAGCAAACACTCTGGCCACAGCAGGTGGAATAATCAACAACGATGTAATGAGCAAGACGCCCACAACCTGCACTGAAATTGAAACTGTTAATGCAATCATCCCCATAAATAGCAGCTGATATCTGGTGCGATTAAGCCCCTGGGAAACAGCCAATTCTTCATTTAAAGTTAATAATAATAACCGCTGCCAAAAAATTAATAACAGCCCTACCACCACAACTAGAACAGCGTAAATCCATACAATATCCTGATTATTGATTGATAAAACATCGCCAAATAACAAAGCAAAATAATCAGTATTGGTACCACTTACAATGCTAAGTACCACAATACCCAAGGATAAAGCTAAATGAGAAAAAATACCCAAAATAGCATCATTTGATAGAATTTGGCGTTGTTGCAATACCACGATCAACCCGGCAAATATTGCACCAATCACCACCAAACCCACATGAATACCCAGCCCACTGGCCAAACCTAAAGAAACCCCTAATAAGGCTGAATGAGAAATAGACTCCGAGAAATAGCTCATACGCTTCCAGATAACAAAACAACCCAGAGAACCGGCGATAACGGAAATTCCCAGCGCTGCAATCAGCGCCCTAAGAATAAAATCTTCCATCGTTAACTAGGGGTTTACTGGCAATTTTGACATAGACCGTATAAATATAAACAATGATCGGTTAATTGATAACCATGTTTTGCAGCAATGTCGTGCTGGTGTTGCTCAATGACTTCATCAGCAAATTCATCAATTTTTCCACATTTAATGCACAACAAATGATCATGATGCTCGGTGTTTGATAATTCGTACACACTCTGACCATTATCAAAATTAAGCTTGTTAATCATGCCCGCCTCTTCAAATTGAGTTAGTACACGATAAATCGTGGCAACGCCCACTTCTTCACCTTGCATAACCAGTGCACGATAGATATCTTCTGCGCTTAGGTGATGTTTTTCACTGGTTTCTAATATTTCTAAAATTTTAAGTCGAGGTAGGGTTACTTTAAGTCCTGCCGTTTTTAAATCTTGAGCGTCCATATTCACATCCTTGAGGTAAAATCAGAAAAATAATCCCTAACTATTTTAATCAATTAATTACAAATGAACAAACTAACTTTGATTGCATTCTCATTATCATTACCGTTTATCTCTGCTTGCACCCCTTCTATGCCAACTTTGCCTGAGATGCCAAGCCTGCCAGATATGCCTGATATTATGCCGGATCTATCTTTGCCAACACTATACAAAGACGACATTCATCAAGGCTCGGTGCTAGATCGTTTTAAAATTAATCAATTAAAATTAGGCATGTCTCAAGCGCAAGTTCAAGATTTAATCGGCTCACCAAGTATTGTTGACTCTTTTCATAACAACCAATGGAATTATATTAACCATTCCACCCTGCATGAAAAAGAAGACATTCGCTATCGCCTAACGCTAGACTTTAGCCAGGGAAAATTAAGCAATATTGACACGTCAGGCATTAGCAGTTTGCCGGCACTAACTGACAAAGAAAAAGCCTTAGAAGACCAACGATTAGCAGATGAAGCTGCCGCCATTGAAGCACTTAAACAAGCCAAAATTAAAGCACAAAAAATAGCACAGGCCAAAGCACTCGAACAACAACGATTAGCCGCTGAAAAACTAGCCCAAGAAAAAGCGGCAGCAGAAGCTTTAAAAAAAAAGACTGAATTAGCAAAAGCCAAACAGCGAGAAAAAGCGCAAGCCGCCAAACTCAAACAACAACTAGCCGATCAGCAAGCAGCTAAAGAGATGGCCATTCAGGCTGAAAAAGCTAAAAAGGCTGAAGAAGCTAAAAAGGCTGAAGAAGCTAAAAAATCCAAAGAAATCGAGCCATCACCTTGGTATAAATTTTGGTAGCCAGCCATATACTGTGTCATCATTAAATATTCACAATTTAAGCTGTCAAAGAGGTTACAACCAACTCTTTGACAAGTTGTCTTTTCAAGCTCATGCTGGCGACATCCTGCGCATTACTGGCACGAATGGCAGTGGCAAAACGTCGTTGTTAAGAATTCTAGCGGGTGTTAGCACCGCTGAACAGGGAGAGGTTAATTGGGACCAACATCCGGTTAAATCTGACGGCTATCAACAAGAGGTTTTTTATCTAGGTCATCAAGCGGCGCTAAGTGGCGAGTTAAGTAGTCTTGAAAATCTTGAATATTTGAGTGCGCTAAATAAAACCACCGAACAACATCAACTGATTCAAGCACTTAACGATATCGGCCTTAAGGGTTATGAAGATGAATATTGCGCTAATCTATCGGCTGGGCAAAAGCGTCGCGTTATTTTGGCAGGCCTGTTTGTGTCTAAAGCTAAAATTTGGCTACTCGATGAGCCCTTTACCGCGCTTGATCCGCTCGGTGTTGAGATTGTTGAAAGTAGAATTACCCAACATTGCGCTAATGGCGGGCTGTGTTTATTTACTACACATCAAGATTCAGCACTGGCTAATCAAAAAATTCTAGCCTTATGAATATCTACCTAAAAACCTTAAGTCGAGATCTTCGAGTTGCACTGAGAAACCCTTCCAGCGTACTTAATCCGCTATTGTTTTTTATTATTTCTGTCTCGCTATTTCCACTGGCCATTAGCCCTGAAGCGGCCACACTCTCACAAATTGCCTCAGGCATTATTTGGGTGGCCAGCATGTTAGCGGTACTATTATCTCTAAATGCTTTATTTCATCATGATTATGAAAACGGTGTCTTAGAACAAATGGTTAGTTCACATCATTCGTTGCCTTTGCTAATCTTGGCAAAAATTACCGCACACTGGATACTAACCGGCATTCCTATTATTTTGTTATCACCTTTATTGGGTGTTTTTCTGTTTCTAGATGAAGCAGGCATCAAGGTGCTAATGATCACCCTACTACTAGCCACACCCAGTTTAAGTTTAATTGGCAGCATTGGCGCCTCACTCATTGTTGGTATTAAAAATTCTGGCATGCTGCTATCATTGTTAATTTTACCGCTCTACATTCCTATTTTAATTTTTGCCTCAAGTGCGGTATCTCAAGCACAATTTGGCTTAGCCATTGACGGACAACTGTATTTTTTAGCCATGTTTTTGATCTTGAGCTTAATGAGTGCACCATTCGTCAGTAGTATTGCCCTAAAAATTAGTTTGGAATGAACCTCACTTTGTCAATTTATTTGTTATAATTCTACTCATACGCTGATTTGTCCCGATTGCTAGCGTTACTACCCTGAGTAGTTAAAACAAGCTAAAGTAGGTGTTCTTCTTAGATGAAAACCCCTCTTTATAGGGGTTTTTTAACGTTCATACGGAGAACAAAAAATGATATTTACTTCTGAATCGGTGTCTGCAGGACACCCTGATAAGGTCTGTGACCAAATTTCTGACGCCATCTTAGACGCTGCATTAGCGCAAGACAAAAACTCGCGCGTTGCTTGCGAAACCCTAATCAAAGATAACAACGTAGTTTTGGCTGGCGAAATCACCACAGGTGCTAGCATTAACTACGAAAAAATCGTTCGTGACACCATTAACGAAATCGGCTACAACGATGACGAGCTTGGCTTTAATGGCAGTACTTGCAATATTACTAATTTATTAGGCGAACAATCTCAAGACATTGCCCAAGGTGTGGATGAATTTGAAAACCACGAACAAGGCGCTGGCGACCAAGGATTAATGTTTGGTTATGCTTGTAACGCAACTGATGTTTACATGCCAGCACCTATTCTATATGCCCATCGCTTAGTTGCTAAACAAGCAGAGCTAATGAAAAATAACGCCCTGCCATGGCTACGCCCTGATGCCAAATCTCAGGTGTCGTGCATCTATGATGGCCACAAAATTGTTGGCATTGATGCAGTAGTACTCTCTACTCAGCATGACGAAAGCATCGAGCTGAAAGACTTACAAGAAGCTATTATGGAAGAGGTGATTAAACCTGTATTGCCAAGTGAATGGCTCTCTGCTACAACCAAATACCACATCAACCCAACAGGTAAGTTTGTGATCGGCGGCCCAGTGGGTGACGCCGGGCTAACGGGTCGTAAAATTATTGTAGATACCTACGGCGGTATGGCGCGTCACGGTGGCGGTGCATTCTCAGGCAAGGACCCTTCAAAGGTTGATCGTTCAGCCGCTTACGCAACACGCTACGTAGCTAAAAATATCGTTGCAGCTGGCTTAGCTGCTCGTTGTGAAATTCAAGTGTCTTATGCGATTGGTGTGGCTGAGCCAACGTCAATTAGTGTTGAAACCTTTGGCACTGGCCAAGTTTCTAACGAAGCAATCGAAGCGTTAGTGCGCGAACATTTTGACTTACGCCCGAAAGGCTTAATTGCCATGCTAGACCTAAAGCGCCCAATTTACCAAAAAACGGCGAGTTATGGTCACTTTGGTCGCACTGAAGATGACATCACCTGGGAAAAAACCGACCGCGTGCACTTGCTAAAATAATCGTTTAACCCTAATCTAAATATAGAAATTGCTAAAATAGTGTTACCCCTTGCCCTATATGAGTTTGTAAAAAATATTAGTCCCACCCATAGGTTCGGCGGCTATTTTTTGTAAATGCATATGGGGTAAAGGGTGGCGCTAGGCTGGTGATTTCTATTTTTGGATTTGGGTTTAAAGGTATAATCATCTTTTCGCCAAGGAGCGCTGCATTGGGAACACCCATCAGGCTTGGCAATCAAAACGGCGCTCATTTTTATTATGCTTTTAGGAGATAAAAATGAGTAAGCGACACACAGCAATCCAGACGGACAACCCAACACTAGATAATAACGACTACAAAGTTGCCGATATGGCACTGGCTGATTACGGCCGTAAAGAAGTAGAATTGGCCGAAGCTGAAATGCCGGCACTAATGACACTGCGTGCCAAATACAGAGACACCCAACCATTAGCTGGCGCTAAAATTCTAGGCTGTATTCACATGACCATTCAAACGGCCGTACTTATGGAAACCTTGGTTGATTTAGGTGCGCAAGTTCGTTGGTCAAGTTGTAATATTTTCTCAACACAAGATCACGCAGCGGCTGCGATGGTTGCTGCTGACATTCCAACCTTCGCCTGGAAAGGTGAAACCGAAGAAGAATTTTTATGGTGTATTGAGCAAACCATTTTAGAGGGTGGCAAACCTTGGGATGCCAACATGGTTCTGGATGATGGTGGCGACTTAACTGAGATGCTACATGAAAAATACCCAGAAATGCTTAACGACATTCACGGCATTAGTGAAGAAACCACCACCGGTGTTCACCGCCTGCTTGAGATGATGGAAGCCGGCACACTAAAAGTGCCTGCGATCAATGTTAATGATTCGGTAACCAAATCAAAAAATGATAATAAATACGGTTGTCGTCATTCACTTAACGATGCAATTAAGCGTGGTACTGATATGCTTATGTCAGGTAAAAAAGCGCTTGTCATTGGCTATGGTGACGTTGGTAAAGGCTCAGCTCAATCGCTACGTCAAGAAGGCATGATTGTTAAAGTATCTGAAATTGATCCAATCTGCGCCATGCAAGCTTGCATGGATGGCTTTGAGATTGTTTCTCCATACAATGATGGTATTAATACGGGCACAGTCGAAGGCATTAATAAAGACTTACTTGCAACAACCGATTTAATCGTTACCACAACCGGTAACTACAACGTTTGTGATAGTGCGATGTTGCAGTGTTCAAAATCAGGCTCAGTAGTTTGTAACATTGGCCATTTTGACAACGAAATTGACACGCAATACATGCGTGATAACTGGCGTTGGGATGAGGTTAAGCCTCAAGTACACCGTGTATTTAGATCTGATGATAAAAATGATTACCTAATCTTATTATCTGAAGGTCGCTTGGTAAATCTTGGTAACGCAACAGGCCACCCAAGTCGTATTATGGATGGTTCTTTTGCCAACCAAGTATTAGCGCAGATGCACTTATTTGATGAAAAATTTGCAGATAATGGTGGTGATATTTACGTTGAAGTACTTCCTAAGAAATTAGACGAAGAAGTAGCAGCTGGTATGGTTGGTGGTTTTGGCGGTGTGTTAACCACCTTGACTGACACACAAGCTGATTACATCAATGTTTCTAAAGAAGGTCCATTTAAGCCGGAATCTTACAAATACTAGCTACCAGCTTTAGTAAAATACAAAACACCTCTTTTAGAGGTGTTTTTTTTTGCCATTTGCAAAATTTGCTAAATTTTTAGCTCTGTGCAAAAAACAAGCATTAGATTAGATAAAATGGCTATTTTTAAGCGATATTTTGCTATTTTTTACTAAAATTATTAAAATATCGCCTATTTTTAAGGTTTTTAAGCATGATAGATTCAATTTTTACTGATATTTCATTATTTGAGCAAGAATTTTCCAATAATTTGGAAAAAATGCTAAAAAATGATGAATTAGGCGTGTTTATTTTAGTGTTAGCAAACGCATTGGCTGATGAAAAACTCTGGCGAACGCTAAAACCGGCACTAATGCAAAAATTTGAACAACTTAAAACAGGTGATATTCAAGGCGCTAAAGATGATGTAGCTGTTTTTCAACAATTACAAAATTTAGATCTTAATGAACTCACGCCCACTATTTATAAAACGTTAGGGAATTTTGAATTGCAATACAATCCACTGCGTGCATTGCGCCCACAACGTATGTCTGGAGAAAAAACCAGTGGCATAAGTAAAGCATTCGATGCTAATGACTTCAACTTTAACAAACCATTTTTACAAAAAGAGTTATTTTGGCAAGGTAATTTTTTCTCTAAACATATTTCACTTTTTTACAATAAATTTCCATTTGCTAAACTTCATGGTCTGGTGGTGGTTGAAGCTGACAAACAACATCCGCAACACCTCACTCACAAACTTCATCAGTTTGCTTGGATGATGGCCAATAGTGTTGGCTTAAACATTAAGGGTTTTAGCTTGGCTTATAATTCCTACGGCGCCTACGCTTCAGTGAATCACTTCCACTTACAATGCTTTGTGCGTGACACACCACTACCTCTAGAAGGTGATGAAAAATTCCCTTTAGTTAATCATCGGTTTAACTCAGTGGGAGACGCCTGGACATTTATTGAAAGTCTGCACCGTGACGAACAACCCTATCATTTGATTTATCGAGATCATGAAATTCTTTGTATTGTTAGACAACGCCAGGATGACTATCAGCACGCTGACTGGACTGCAGGCTTTGCTTGGTATGAGGCTTGCGGTGGTGTTAATACTGCTACTTTAGAAGATTATGACCAACTGTCTGAGGCGCAACTTAATGAAGAGTTATTAAAACTCAAAATAACCTAGCATTCAACTAGCCTACTACTATTTGCATAATCTTCTTAGTTTTTTAACCCTTGTTGGTTTTATAAAAACCTTATTGAGCCAGACTTGATGCGGTAAAATTTTTCTAAATTATAATCATTCATTTAACTGAATCAATATGTCAATGTCAGCGCTTGATGCCACTGCATCTTTTCAAAATTTAATTTTAAAATTACAAAATTTTTGGGCTTCAAAAGGCTGCACATTGCTACAACCTTTTGACATGGAAATGGGTGCAGGTACTTTTCACCCAGCAACTTTTTTACGCGCTATTGGCCCTGAACCATGGAAATCAGCTTACGTGCAACCGTCACGCCGCCCAACCGATGGTCGTTATGGTGAAAATCCAAATCGCTTGCAGCATTATTATCAATTTCAAGTAATACTTAAACCGTCTCCTAAAGACATTCAGGATTTATATTTAGAATCATTAACAGAGATTGGTATTGATTTAACCAAACACGATGTGCGCTTTGTGGAAGATAATTGGGAATCGCCAACACTGGGGGCCTGGGGTTTGGGCTGGGAGATTTGGCTTAACGGCATGGAAGTGTCGCAATTTACTTATTTTCAACAAGTTGGTGGTTTAGCTTGTAAGCCAGTTTCTGGCGAGTTAACTTACGGCCTAGAGCGTCTTGCCATGTACCTACAAGGGGTTGACTCAGTATTTGATTTGGTTTGGACGGAAGGTGTTAGCTATGGCGATGTATTCCATCAAAATGAGGTGGAGCAATCAAAATACAACTTTGAAATTGCCGATACCGATGTACTCTTCAAGCAGTTTGATGAGGCTGAATCCATGAATGAACAACTGATTGAACAAGCACTACCTTATCCCGCTTATGAGCAAGTCATGAAAGCTTCGCACTTATTTAACCTGCTTGATGCACGTCACGCCATTAGTGTGACAGATCGTGCTCGTTTTATTCGACGCGTACGCGCTATGAGTCAAAAAGTTGCACAAACTTATTACGACTCGCGTGAGGCGCTAGGCTTTCCAATGGTAAAAGATAACTAGTCTTCGATGCAAATCTTTTCCAAGATTTATCAAACCGCTTTAAATTGGGCACACAGCCGCTTTGCTGTTTATTGGTTATCGGCGGTTAGTTTTTTAGAATCTAGCGTACTACCCTATCCGCCACCTGATGTTCTTTTGGCACCTATGGCGTTAAAACAACCTAACAAAGCTTATTCATTTGCCTCTATTGCAACCATTTTTTCTGTTTTGGGTGGATTAGCCGGCTATTTCCTTGGTGATATTCTATTGGATTTTTTACTAAACTATGGGTTAGTCAAACCTGAATCAGTTGTGCTAATCAAGAGTTTTTTTGATGAATATGGTATTTGGGTGGTGGGTATCGCCGCCTTTAGCCCCATTCCTTATAAGCTAGCCACGATTAGCGCAGGTAGCATGGCGATGCCAATACTGCCTTTTGTGGCGATTTCAATCGTTGCACGAGCTGCACGTTATTATTTGGTGGCTGGGTTAGTGCAAGCTTATGGCGATGCGTGTGACCAATGGTTGCAAAAATATATTGATCGCCTGGGTTATGGGCTGATTGTTATTGTTATTGTTGGCGTTTGGTATGTGGATTAAATTACTTAGTATTGTACTTATACTAACTTTAAGTGGCTGCTACTCTCAGTCTCCTAAGCGAGCTGTTATTGTTGTTGAAAAATCCTCTCAACTGGAAAATATTAACCACCAACGCCTAGAAGGGGCCACTCCCCCTACTCAAAAAAATTCACGAATAACTGATAATTCAGCAAAAAAAATCAGTGAAAAAACCGTTAAAAAAATAGCAAAAAAAGCCACGAATTGGCGCACTCCAGTAAATGCTAAAGTTAGTCAAACGTTTACCAAGCAAAAACCAGGGGTAGCATTTGCCACGCGTAATAATCAGGCCATTCGCAGCATTCGAGATGGAAAGGTCATTTATATTGGCGATAAAATAAAAAGCGACGGCACCATAATAATTATTCGCCATCCACTAGGATTTAGCAGTATTTACACACAAACCCAAGCATTACAAGTATCACTTGGAGATCAAGTTAAAAAGGGTGATGTGATTGCAAGCACTAACGATCGACCTTTTTACTTTGAAATGAAGAAATTTGATCAAGCAATTAATCCGCTCAAATACTTAAAATAAGCGCTAAAATACAGCTTATGAATGATTTTTTACAAAACATGACTCCTTATCAAGTCGCAGGTATTTTATTTGCTGTGGCGTTAGTTGCTCATATCATCTTGGGCTTTATCTTAACTCAAGTTGCAAAGCACGCTGGGCGAACCAAAAACCAATTGGATGATCATCTAATTAAGGCCGCTTCCACACCGCTAAAAGTGCTGATTTGGTTTGGCTGGTTGTATTTTTCTATTAGCGCTTTCAAAGATCAAATTCAAGCGCTAACTATGGTTGTCGAATATATCGATATTACTCCAATCTTTATTATTACTTGGGGAATTGTTCGCGTTATATCAGGCGTTGAAGCTTACTTAATCGAAAAAGAAAATAATGTTGATAATGATTCAGTTAGGCTATTTTCTAGACTGATTAAAATTCTAATAGTAACTGCCATTCTATTGGGTATTGCTCAGTTCTTAGGCTTCTCTATTTCTAGCTTACTCACCTTTGGTGGTGTGGGTGGTATTGTGATGGGTTTTGCCGCTAAAGACATGTTGTCAAATATTTTTGGCGGGCTCATGTTGCAAATGGATAAACCATTTTCTACTGGCGATTGGATTCGTTCTAGTGATTTTGAAGGTACGGTAGAGAAAATCGGCTGGCGCATGACACGGATTCGTACTTTTAGCAAGAATCCGGTTTATATCCCTAATTCAATCTTTGCCTCTATCCCAATCGAAACCCCGTCACGTATGACTAATCGTCGTATCAAAGAAGTGGTGGGTATTCGTTATGACGATATTAAGCAAATGCCTGCAATTGTTGATGCGGTAGAAAACCTACTGAAAACCCACAAAGATATTGATCAAAGCCAAGCATTACGTGTTTACTTTAATTACTTTAATGCATCATCTATTGACTTTAATATCTACGCCTTTACCAAAACCACCAGTAAAAGCGAGTATCAAAAAATTAAACAAGCTATCTTGATTGAGGTGGCTAATATTATTGAACAGCATCAAGCTGAAATCGCCTACCCGACACAAACGCTACACATCCAGCAAAATTCTAAATCGTAGCTGTAAGATTAAAATATGAATAAACTACATATTCGCACATTTGGCTGTCAAATGAATGAGTACGACTCTGATCAAATGATCAACGTGCTTAAGCACTCGCACAACTTAACGCTGACAGATAGTGCTGATGAAGCTGATGTGCTACTACTCAATACCTGCTCTATTCGTGAAAAAGCCCAGGAGAAATTATTTCATCAATTGGGGCGTTGGCGCAAACTCAAAGAAAAGAATCCTAATTTAGTGATTGGCGTGGGTGGTTGTGTTGCCTCTCAAGAAGGCGAGCTCATCTTAAAACGAGCTCCCTATGTAGATATTATTTTTGGCCCACAAACCTTGCACCGTCTGCCAACCATGCTGAATGATGTACTGGGTAACAAACAAACCAGTATCGATATTTCATTCCCAGAAATTGAAAAATTTGATCATCTGCCTGAGCCAGAATCAAATGGCGTTAGTGCCTTTGTATCGATCATGGAAGGCTGTAGCAAATATTGTACGTTTTGCGTGGTACCTTACACTCGAGGTGAAGAAGTTTCTCGCCCTTTTAATGACGTAATTAAGGAAGTGGAAACGCTAGCCAGCCAAGGGGTGCGTGAGGTTAATTTATTAGGCCAAAATGTTAATGCCTATCAAGGTGAAATGGACGATGGCACCATGGCCGACTTAGCACTACTGATTAATATTGTGGCGCAAATCGAAGGCATTGACCGCATTCGCTACACCACTTCACACCCCGTTGAATTTTCAGACTCTTTAATTGAAGCTTATGCTGAGGTGCCAGAACTAGTTTCGCACCTTCATTTACCTATTCAAAGCGGTTCTGACAAAATCTTAGGATTGATGAAACGTGGCCATATGGCGATTGAATACAAGTCTAAAATTAGAAAACTGCGCGAAATTCGCCCTGATATTTCCATATCAAGCGACTTTATTATTGGCTTCCCAGGTGAAAATGATCAAGATTTTAAAGACACCATGAAGCTTATCAATGATATTGGCTTTGATAAATCCTTTAGCTTTATCTATTCGGCCCGTCCTGGCACACCAGCAGGTAATTTTGTGGATGATGTTGATATGCAAATTAAAAAAGACAGGCTCTCCCTGGTACAAAAAACCATTGATGAATCCACTGAGGTAATTTCAAAATCAATGATAGGTAGCGTACAAAAAGTATTGGTTGAAAATAAAGCCAGAAAAGATAACAACCTATTTGGACGAACTGAAAATATGCGCAATACGCACTTTGAAGGTGATGAATCGCTCATTGGCCAAATTGTTGATGTCAAAATTACTGCCGCTCGTGGCAATTCTTTAATAGGTGAGCTATGCACATAACCCTTGACGTTGATCACTCCGAACAATTAGCTAGTGTTTGCGGCTCATTTGATCGTAATTTAGACTCTATCGCCAAAAGCCTAGATGTGGAAATCAATAACAAGGGTGAGGAATTTGTTATCCAGGGTGACAATAAGCACATGGCTGCTCGCGTATTGCAAGATTTAAGCTTACTGGCTAAAACCCAAACCATTAGTGCACACGATGTTGAAATGAGTATTAAAGCTTATACGCATAATGACTTGCCAGACGAGTCAGTCAACATTAAAACCAAACGAAAATTTATTCATGTGCGTTCGCGCAATCAACAGCACTACGTTAAAGCCATTAAAAAGCAAGACTGTACGTTTGGTATTGGCCCTGCAGGCACGGGTAAAACTTATTTGGCTGTTGCACGTGCTGTTGAAGCATTAGAACAATCTGATGTTAGGCGTATTGTACTCGTACGTCCAGCGGTTGAAGCTGGTGAAAAACTTGGATTTTTACCCGGCGACCTCACTGAAAAAGTTGACCCTTACCTACGTCCTATTTATGACGCCCTGTATGAAATGATGGGCTTTGAAAAAGTAGCAAAACTATTGGATAAAAATATTATCGAAGTGGCGCCACTGGCCTTTATGCGTGGTCGCACCCTTAATGAATCTTTTATTATCTTAGACGAAGCACAAAATACCACCACTGAACAAATGAAAATGTTCTTAACCCGTATGGGTTTTGGCTCAAAGATGGTCATCACCGGTGATATTACTCAAATTGACTTAGCCAAGCCTAATCAATCAGGTCTGCTTCATGCGATGAAAGTTTTAGAAAACGAGTCGAAAATTTCTTTTTGTCATTTTAGTTCGCGTGATGTTGTTAGACATAAATTAGTACAACGCATTGTTCAGGCGTACGAGATCTTTGAATAAGCAAGAGAAAATCATTGTTGGTCTTTCTGGTGGTGTAGATTCATCAGTTGCCACAATCATGCTATTAGAACAGGGTTATGAGGTAGAAGCTCTGTTTATGAAAAATTGGGATGAGGATGATAAAGACGGTTACTGCACCGCCGAGCAAGACTTATCTGATGCGCAAAAGGTAGCTGACAAACTCGGCGTTAAACTTCATACTAAAAATTTCTCAGCAGATTATTGGGATGACGTATTTGAAGACTTTCTGCAAGAGCACAAAAAAGGCAGAACGCCTAATCCCGATGTATTGTGCAATCAAAAAATAAAATTTAAGGTATTTCTTGATTATGCGCTATCACTAGGGGCAGATAAAATTGCCACAGGTCACTATGCAAGAATCACCCAGAAAAACAATATTTATCAACTAAGAACAGGCTTGGATGATAACAAAGACCAAAGTTATTTCTTATATCTACTTGGCCAATATCAGCTCAGTAAAAGCTTATTTCCACTGGGTGAAATTAGCAAAACACGTGTACGAGAAATTGCTACAGAGCATGGTTTAATCACAGCTGATAAAAAAGATTCAACCGGAATTTGTTTTATTGGTGAGCGTAATTTTTCTGAATTTTTACAAACCTATCTACCCAACCAACCTGGCAATATGGTTGATGAGCATGGGCAAATTATCAAACAACATCAAGGCTTGGCTTTTTATACCATTGGCCAACGAAAAGGCCTAGAGATTGGCGGTGGATTCAGTGATTCGCCAGAGCCCTGGTTTGTGGCTGACAAACGTGTTGATACTAATGAACTGTTAGTTGTTCAGGGTGATCACCCTTTGCTGTATAACAATAAACTAAGCACTTCAAAAAATCATTGGATTGATAAAAAACCAAACTTACCCTTAATCTGCCAGGCTAAAATTCGTTATCGACAAGCTTCTCAGGATTGTAAAATAATCCATAAAAATAACCAAATTGAAGTAATTTTTGATCAACCACAAAGAGCCATTACACCAGGGCAATCTATCGTTTTTTATCAAGATGATATTTGTTTAGGCGGTGCAATTATCGAGCAAAGAAATAATGAGTAACCTAAATAATCAAATTTTGGCACTGGCTGGTGTTCTGCAAAGTGCCACATTAGTCGACCAACTTGCCTCTAGTGGCAGCTGTGACACAAAAGGCTCTAGTGCCAGTTTAGCCAGCATCTTATCAACCAGCACCAAAGTTGAAGAGGTGTTTGATGCCCAGTCTCAATTATCTATTGGCATGAAAGCTTTAAGAATTGCCCTAGGTAAGCAAACAAAGTCTATACAAACTGTTGTCTTCTACGCCTTGTCATTAATAAATCTTGAAAAAAAATTAATGAAGAATCCAGCACTATTAGACACCATTACCACTGAAATTAACGCACTCAATAAACAAGATTTTTTTGAAATTACTCATGGCAACTCTATTGCCAGATTAGGTGAATTATATAAAAATACCTTGGGTGAACTCAATCCAAGAATTATGGTTAAAGGAGAGCAGACGTATCTATCTAATACACGTACTGCTAATCATATTAGGGCTTTGTTGCTATCGGGTATACGCGCTGTGTCTTTGTGGAAATCTCAAGGTGGCAAAACTTGGCATTTAATTGTTAACAAACGCAAAATGCTAGCTGCGATTGATACACTTGATAAGCCCATTTATTTAGTGGAAGATTAACCAATAACTATTGTGATTTAAATTTTAAATTGCCACTAGACTTTTACTCACTAAGACTTTATAATTACGCCTTTAAATATTTAACACTCAAATAACAAGATGGCTAATTCAGCAGGTTCAAAAAAACGCGCAAGACAAGCAACAAAACGCAACAAGCACAATTCACAAATTCGCGCTAAAGTTCGCACATTTATCAAGAAGGTAACTTACGCATTAGAAGCTGGCAATAAAGAAGAAGCTCAAGGCGGTTTTGGTGCAATGCAAAAAATGATTGACCAAGCAGTTAGCAAAGGTTTAATGAATAAAAACCAAGCAGCTAGAAAAAAGTCTCGTCTTAATACACAGATCAAAGCACTCTAATTTAAATAGTTAGTTTGCTATAATAAAGCCCTCTTTTGAGGGCTTTTTTTATACCTGTATGACATCAATCAACGAAGACGATAAACAATTATTCAGATCCACAATTGATGCCAATGCGCCGATTGATAAAGATGCTGGTGCTCGCACCACCAATCAAGTCAACCTACCTGCATTCACAGCTTATAGTTATATCACCGAAGCTCGATTAAACGGCTCAGAAATAGTGAGTTATGCAAAAAACGGTCTTTCTCCCAAACTGATTAAAAAAATGAAGCGTGGCGATATTGATTACACAGCAACACTAGACCTTCATGGGCAAACGGTTACTGAGGCTTGCGAGTCTATGAGTCAATTTATGTATCATCATCAGCATGAGCCATTTATCCAAATTATTCACGGAAAAGGCTATCACAGTGAAAATGGCATGAGTATTTTAAAAACTCAAGTGGTTAGTTTTCTGAATCAGCATCCACAAGTGATCGCTTTTAATTCATGCCCTGATAAAGATGGTGGCAGTGGTGCAGTGTTCGCCCTACTCAAGCAATAAGTCATGTTTAATTTGGACGAAATTTACACGGTCTCTGATTTTTTATCACTGTGCAATAAAACCATTGAAAACAATATCCCCACTTGTTGGTTACAAGGAGAGATTTCTAATCTAGTCCGCCCTGCGTCTGGGCATTGGTATTTTTCTTTAAAAGATAACAAAGGACAAATTCGTTGCGCCCTATTTAGGCTTAATCAGCGCAACATTAAATTTACCCCTGAAAATGGCATGGAGGTTTTGGTGCGAGCTGCACCAACTTTGTATGAAGCCAGGGGTGATTTTCAACTAATTATTCAGCATGTTGAGCCAGTCGGTGTGGGTAATTTAAATTTAGCTTTTGAACAACTTAAAAACAAACTATCAGCTGAAGGCTTGTTTGATCCAGCCCGCAAAAAACCACTTCCTACAAAAGTTCAAACCATTGGTGTTGTCTCATCCTCAACAGGTGCAGTCATTCAAGATATTATCCGAGTATTACATAAACGCTATCCGTTTGCTGATATTTTATTATTTGACACACCTGTACAAGGAGATGGTGCAGCTGAAAAAATTATTCAAGCGTTGTTAGCAGCCGATCATGATAGTCGATGCGACGTTATTATTTTAGCCAGGGGTGGTGGCTCACTAGAAGACTTATGGAATTTCAATGAAGAGTCATTAGCTCGAACCATTGTTAACATTAACACGCCAGTGATTAGTGCTGTGGGTCACGAAACTGATACCACCATGGTGGATTTTGTCTCTGATGTACGCGCACCCACACCTAGTGCGGCTGCCATGCTAGCCACCCCTGACCGATTGGAATTATTATCTCAACTAGAGAAATCTTTCAAAACGCTACAACAATACACCTCACAATACCAACAGCAGCAGCAAGCACAACTTGAGCAATTACGCCTGCGAATTGTCACTCCAGACAAGATTATTAATTTACTTTCTCAACAATTAGATTATCTATCTTATCGATTAAATGCTAGCGCAACACTTAAAACTAACCAGCTTGAATCCCGGCTAAGCACCCTATTTTCTAAATTAAAACAGCATTCACCTAGCGCGCGTATTCAACAAGCCATTACCCTAAATAAAGTATCGGCTAATCAGCTTAATCAGCACATGAGTCGGCTACTTGAGCATAATTCTAACGCACTTTCTGAGCTAAATAAGCGACTCATACAGGCCACACAACAACACATCTCCCAATATAAAAACAGCTTAGCAAATCATGCTAATGCTTTGGGGCACTTATCGCCACTAAGCACTTTGTCTAGAGGTTACAGCATCACCACTAATGAACAAAATAACGTGTTAACATCCGTTAATCAAGTAAGCCCTAAACAGCTGATTACCACACGACTAACAGATGGTGTTATCGTCACCAAGGTTGAAAAAATTGAAACACATTAAATATTTACTACTACTCATTCCTTTTAATGCACTGGCCATATTGAGCGTGGCCAATACGCCAATTCCAGGTGGTATTGCCGTGATTGATTTTCAAACTAATCACGCCAATCCTAGCGCTTATTACAGCAAAGTTCCGGTGTACGTGCAACACATAAACGATACCCACTGGCAAGCGTTGGTTGGTATTCCACTCTTAGCTAAAATTGGTCAAAAACAACTTACCATTAAGGATTTTTCTGAACGCCATGTAAATTTTGATATTTCTGATCATGGCTACCAGGAACAACACATTACCCTAACTGGAAAAAAGAAAAAATACGTTAATCCAAATCTTGCTCACATGGATAGAATCAAACAAGAGCGCCCCATCTTATCTAAAGCCAGACAAACATTTTCTAATGAACAACTATCCAATACAAATCTTATTCGCCCTGTTGACGGTGTTATGACCAGTCCTTTTGGATTTAAACGTTTTTACAATGGTCAGGCTAGACGACCACACACCGGTGTTGATTATGCAGGTGATATCGGCACTGAGATTAAAGCGGCAGCGGCTGGGCGAGTAATTATCAGTGACAGCTTCTTTTTTAATGGCAATGCTGTTTTTATCGATCATGGTCAAGGGTTGATTAGTGCCTATATTCATCTCGATAAACGCTTGGTCGAACCAGGACAACTACTCACACAGGGAGAAATTATTGGCACCATCGGTCAAACTGGTCGAGCCACCGGACCACACTTGCATTTTGGCGTTTATCTAAATCAAACTGTCATCAACCCTAACTTATTATTTAATCATGAAATCTGATGTTTCTTTGCTGCGCCGATTGGGCGCAATCGTTTATGACGCCTTTCTAGCTTTTTCATTGGTATTTTTTGTTGGTATGATTGTTATTGCTATTTTCGGTGATATTGGTAATGCATTCTTATATACGATCACCCTACCAACTGTGTATTTATACTTCGCACTATCTTGGGTAAAAGGTAGGCAAACAATTGGCATGAAGGCTTGGAAATTTCAAGTGATCCAACACAACCAACAAAATATTACCCACTCACAGGCCTTTATTAGATTTGCACTAGGACTGGTTTCATTTTCGGTATTTGGATTAGGATTTATCTATCAACTGTTCGATAAAAATAATTTAACCTGGCACGATAAACTATCCAACACTTTATTGGTAAAAAATTGATTTACATCAATAAAGTAAAAAATATCTGTGATATAATAATTTCAATTAATTTTATACAAGGGAGACAACATGAGCGCAACAGTAGATAATAGCGGCGTAAGAGGAAACATCTTAATGATTGGAACTTTGGCAGTAACACTTGTTGTGCCACTAGCATTGATTCTTTTGTCATACACCGAAATAATTTCAGGTACAGCTCAATACATTGCTGCTCTGGCCGTTATTTTTTCAGTCATCTACATTGTTGGTGGCGCTATCTGGATGTTTTCACAAGATGCTAAAGACGGTAAAAATCTTGCAGATGGCTAAAACATTGTAGTTATCAGCTTGAAAATCAAGCCACATTTGCGCCAAACTCAACGGCGCTATCAAAAGCCAAATAGTTTATTTGGCTTTTTTTATCGCTATTGGATTAGCATTATTCTGATTGTTGTCTTGGTTAGTTTGATTCGTCAAAATTTTATTAGTAACAATTTTCCATTTGACATTTACAGCAAACAATCCACCTTAGACCAGCAGATTTCTCAAAATCAACAATTATCACTTGAAAATCAACAGTTGCGTCTTGAGCTAGCGGCAAAATCAGATCAAAAATTAGAAATTTTAGAATCAATAGCTCGTCAAAAATTTGGACTCATTAAACCGGGCGAACAATACTATCAGATCAGCACCTCTACGCCAGAATAAACACTCCTTAAGTTAAGTTTACTCATTGCTTGGGTATAATAAAATTCACTCTATTTAACAACCATACCCTATGCCAACTGATCAATGCTATCTTGTTATACCTGCTAGTGGCGTTGGATCGCGTATGAAAGCAGGAATTGCCAAGCAATATCTAACGCTTGACAATGGTTTAAGTGTCTTAGATCAAACCCTAAAAACTTTGTTGGCAATCAAAAGTATCAAAGGTTGCGTTATTGCATTAGCACCCAATGATCAGTCATTTCAGCACTCACCCTTTAGCACTCATGAAAAATTATTAGCAATCGCCACAGGGGGTGAGCAGCGTCATCATTCTGTTATCAATGCGCTAATTGACTTAAAACCTCATGTTAAAGACTCTGACTGGGTACTGGTTCATGATAGCGCACGACCTTGCGTCAGCCCTCATGACATTAACCGATTAATTGAGCAGGTAACGCAGACTGATATAGGCGGCCTACTAGCGACCAAAGTGGTTGACACCATCAAGCTGGGAGAGCAAAATTTAACCAAAAGTACTGTTGATCGAAGCAACCTTTGGCAGGCGCAAACACCTCAAATGTATCGATTTGGTACACTGCTCAATGCATTAATAACGGCTGATGCCGACAACATTAGCATCACCGATGAAGCTAGCGCCATGGAACACATTGGGTTACAATCACTCCTAGTTGAGTCTTCTAAGCAAAATCTTAAAATAACCACGCCCGAAGACTTGCTACTTGCAAATTTTTATTTAAAAACCAATCTCAACTAATGAAATTTAAAACCGGCCTTGGACAAGACTCACATGCATTTGAAGTTAATAATAAGCCATTACTATTAGCTGGCGTGGATTTTGATCATGAGCAAGGCTTACGAGCCAATAGCGATGGTGATGTATTACTACATGCGCTCACCAATGCCATCTCATCATTAACCGGAGTTAATATATTAGGCGCGCGAGCTGACGAGCTATGCCAACAAGGTATAACTGATAGTAAGGAATATTTAAAACTAGCTTTGACCGAACTGAACAATCTCGAGATACAGCATGTCGCCATTTCTATTGAATGCTTAGTGCCAAAAATTTCTCCCAAAATTGATCAAATAAAAACCAACATTGCAAAACTACTCAACTTGACAACCAGTGATGTTGGCATCACTGCCACCACGGGCGAAGGGCTCACTGCTTTTGGACAAGGCAAGGGAATTCAGGTAATTTGCATCGTTAGCGCTATTCAAGCATGAAAGATTTAAGACAAGTTTCCAAATCTAAAATTAGTAAAATTCATTTTATTGGTATTGGCGGCTCTGGCATGAGCGGCATTGCCGAGGTGCTTCATAATTTAGGCTATCAAATTTCTGGCTCTGATATTGCTAAAAATAAGATCACCGAACGTTTGGAAAGCATGGGTTGTCAAATTCATTATCAACACCGTGAAGATCAGATTAGTAATGCTCAAGCTGTGGTTGTTTCTAGTGCTATTGATCCATTGAATGTTGAGCTAGTTGCAGCACAACAACAACACATTCCAATTGTACCTAGAGCAGAAATGCTGGCAGAGATTATGCGCTTTCGATTTGGTATTGCAGTGGCAGGAACACATGGAAAGACTACAACAACCAGCATTATTACTCATATTTTAAATCGTGCGCAATTAGATCCTACTTATATCATTGGTGGCATTTTAAACTCTAGTGGCATTAATGCAAAATTAGGCGAAAGCGACTATCTAATTGCCGAGGCAGACGAATCAGATGGTTCTTTCTTACACTTGCAACCCATGCTTAGCGTAATCACCAATATTGATGAAGATCATATGGCGACCTACAACAACGATTTTCAGCAACTAAAAGACGCTTTTGTTAGTTTTACTTCAAACCTACCTTTTTACGGCACCTGCCTTGTTTGCTCAGACGACGATGGCGTCGGCGCGATTATCAATGACATTCATCGCAGCGTAGTCAGCTACGGTATTAGCTCAAATGCTGACATACGCGCAACTAACATCACCCAAGTTGGCATGCAAATGCATTTCGACGTAACATGTACTCACAGCAAAGCATTTTACAAACAGCCTTTTTCAGTCCAGCTAAACTTAATTGGCCAACACAATATTCTAAATACATTGGCTGCTATTGGCATTTGTTGTGAGCTTGAAATTGAGGTTGACATTATTCAATCTGCTTTGAGTGATTTTACTGGTGTTGCCCGAAGGCTGGACTACCATCAACAATTAACCATCAACCATCAGGCCGTTAATCTGTTTGATGATTATGGCCACCATCCTGTTGAAATTAACGCAATTTTTAACTCATTAAAAAACACCTATCCTGATAAACGCTTAGTGGTTATTTTCCAGCCACATCGCTATTCCAGAACCAGAGATTTATTTGATGACTTTGCGCGCAGCTTGTCTGATGCAGACGGCCTGATTTTATTAGATATTTATCCCGCTAGTGAGCAGCCTATTGCTCACATTAGCAGTTCAACGTTGGCAGAAGCAATTCGCTTACGCTCCTCTCTTGAGCCAGTTGTTATTAAAGAAACTCAAGAGGTGATTGACGTTTTGCCTAATGTTATCGGTCAAAACGATGTATTGCTTACCCTGGGTGCAGGTGATATTCACACCCTGCCCAGCTTGCTAAAAGCGCATTACAACTAAATCAAACTGTGTTAAAGCATAATGAACCAATGGCCTCACACTGCTCTTTGCGTAGCGGTGGACTTGCTCAAGATTTTTTCACACCAAATAGCATTCAAGCATTAGCTGATTTTTTATCCACCAATACACAAGCTGTTGTTTTTGTTGGCCTGGGTAGTAATCTACTCATTCGTGATCAAGGCTTTAATGGGGTTGTTGTTAAGCTTACTCAGCTCAACGCTCTATCAATTAACCATTCCACTATTAGCGTTAGTGCGGGCACAACATTAGCCAAACTATCGCGCTTTATTCACTCTCAACATCAATATGGTGGAGAGTTTTTAAGCGCAATTCCAGGCACTGTTGGTGGCGCATTAGCCATGAATGCTGGTGCTTTTGGATCAGAATTTTGGCAATACGTTGTGCAAGTGCAAACCATGAATTCATCTGGTGAAGTATTTTGGCGCTCGGTTGATGAATTCAACATTAGCTACCGACAAGTAACACCAAAACACGCTGATGAATTTTTTGTCGCCGCCAAACTGGCTTTTAACACTGAAAAATCTGATCAAGATGTTAAACAATTGCTACTCAAAAGAAACGCCTCGCAACCGATTGGCTTACCTAGCTGTGGCAGTGTGTTTAAAAATCCACCTGGTCAATATGCCGCAGAGCTCATTGAACTAGCAAATCTTAAAGGACATTGTGTTGGTGGCGCTTGTGTTTCTAACAAGCATGCTAATTTCATCATTAATCAAAACAAAGCAACGGCCAGTGATATTGAAAACCTCATTACTCACATTCAACAAACCGTAAAATCCAAGTTTAATATTAACTTGGAAACTGAATTAATAATTATATGATTGCTGTATTAATGGGTGGTAACTCAGCCGAACGATCGGTGTCATTAAAAAGTGGTAAAGCAGTTTATCAAGCTTTAACCAATCAACATATCCCCTGCTTTAAGTTTGATTGGCAAGGTGACAATCTTGATCAACTTTGGCAAACTACCTTTGATCTAGCCTTTATCGTTCTACATGGTCGTGGTGGCGAAGACGGCTTCATTCAACAACAGCTAGAAAGTCGAAACATTGCCTACACCGGCTCTAATGCGAATGCCAGCGCACAAGGTATGAACAAACACTTAAGTAAACAGCTTTGGGCAACTGCCAGCTTGCCACTTGCCAGCTCTGCCTTAGCCATTAAAAACAACCCCGTCCCTTTAATTGACTTCCCACTGCCTTGGGCAGTTAAGCCTGTGTGTGAAGGCTCTAGCATTGGTATTAGCAAAGTGAATGAGCGTGATCAATTAACTGATGCGCTCGAATTAGCCTGGCAATATGATGATCAAGTGTTAATTGAGCGATGGATTGAGGGCGATGAATATACCGTGGCTATTTTGGGTGATACAACCTTGCCGGTAATTAAGATTATCTCCGATCAAGATTTCTATAATTATGAGTCCAAGTATCATTCCAACACCACTCAATACCTCTGCCCTTGCGGCTTAGATGCCGAAGCAGAACGCCACCTGCAAATGTTAGCGCTCAAAGCGTTCAAGACCATTGGTGCATCGGGCTGGGGCAGGATAGATTTTATTATGGATAAAAACAACCAGCCTTATTTGCTCGAGATTAATACAGTGCCGGGTATGACTTCTCACTCTTTGGTGCCCATGGCCGCTGAAGCGGCTCATATTGATTTTGATCAACTCGTTAAACAAATAGCGAATGAAGTTTAAAAAACGTAATAGACGTAGACGCTCAGCGCTTCAACTCATTAAGTATTGGATTAAGCCGGTGCTACTGATAACTTTAACCGCTTTAATTGCTTGGGGCTGGAACCAGTACAACCCGACCAAACTGCTTAAAGTAACGCTAAACTGGTCTATCGACCATCCTGAGCTTGTCTCTCAAACTACCTTAGAGCAACAAATAAAACCTTTGGTGGTAGAGTTGCATCAATTAGACCTATCCAACATTAAACAAACACTTGAACAGCAACCTTGGGTGTTAACTGCGCAAGTAAAGCGCTCATTGCTAGATGTTATCGACATACATATTACCACCCATCAAGTGGCAACCCGTTGGCAAAATATTGATTGCACAACACCTAAAACTACTAATTGCCAAGGTTATATCACACAACAAGGTAAGCTAATCAAACCAAAAAATTTACTCTATCATCAGTCAGAAAGTGCAGAAAGTGCAGAAAGTGCAGAAAGTGCAGAAAGTGCAGAAAGTGCAGAAAGTGCAGAAAGTGCAGAAAGTGCAGAAAGTGCAGAAAATTTCATCGAACTCCGCTCTGCTGATGAGGTTGAAAATGCCAAATCTTTACATGCAGATTATCAAGCCTACCAAGCACAATTAGAAACATTTACGATTAACACATTCACTCGCAGCAACATTGACACTTTACATCTTGAGCCTAATATTACAGTTGTGCTAGGTTACAATCAACAACCGCAACGACTGCAAAAATTTGTCGACATTTATGCTCAGCTTAGAAAAAAAATCCCACTACGAAAGTTGAATAAGGCGACTTACGATATGCGTTATCCAAAAGGATTTACATTGAAATATTAATCTTTATGCGCCTGTATTAATTGATAACACAACGCTAGATTAATCACACTCCAATAAAATACAATCACTTTAACACTCCACTCAAACATTTCAGGCAAGCCGATTGAGCTAAACAGAATGCTGGCAATCATGCCGATTAACGCCGGAATAATAGCTTGTAATAAAAATAAATTAGCCTGAGTTACAAAGTTAAGTTGCCACTTATATTTTGAAGGCTCTCCAATGGCAATATTAATAAAGTTAAGTGTCACAGGAATGATTAAAAAATAAATAATTAGTTGCAAAAAACCAATGCCCGTCAACATAACTGGCACCGTTGTGACAAAACCAACCATTAAGGTTAGCCCAACAAAACGCGCAATTTGAGATAGGTTAACAATTGGCGTTTTAATAGAAACACTTTGAGGGCCTAAAATAACCAAACGATAGATGTTGATAGAAACATTAACATAGCCATATAAAAACAACACCAGATACAACATTAGATTATCGGGCAATGTAACAGTGGTTATATCGCCACCTTGAAATGCCACTTCCATCAGCTCAAACATTTGTGGCAAGATAAACAAAAAAGGTAATGAAACAGCCACTGGCAGAATCGAAATTTCGATAATTTTTTTCCAATGCGTTAGTGCGAAAGCGAAACTGGCAACAATAATTTTATTAATAGGGAGAATGTTCATAAAGGTTATCTTAGTTTGGTATTAATTACATTAACCATAATGGTTAACTTTTGCCCAGGCTGCAGGGGTTTATTACCCAACTGATTCCAAGATTTAAGCTGTGACACGCTCACATTAAACTTGTTAGCAATGACTGATAAATTATCACCACTTTTGACTCGATAAATCACTTTTCGATCAATATTTAAACCCTGCTGAACTACCGAAGACAAATCTTTAACAGGTGTAGATTTTTTCTGCCATATTGTTAAACGTTTACCTACTGGTAACGTCTTTACATCTTTCAAATGATTCCATTTAATTAAATTGTTAACGCTGACTTTGTACTTATTGGCAATGCCCCACAAACTATCACCCGATTTAACCTGATGAATCACTTGGCGGGCAGAGCGCTTACTCAAGCGATCTTTTTCACGCTCAGACTCAGATAAAACGTAATCTGCTGTTTGCTGTTGGGCAATCGGCACGATCAAATGCTCGCCCACTTTAATCAAATGGTTATCTAACTTATTCACATTGGTGATTTGCTCAATAGTGGTTCTGTATTGTTGAGCAATTTGACTTAAGCTATCCCCCTGTTTAACTTGGTGTCGAACCCACTTAAGTCGATCCATAGTTGGATTGTTTTCTAGCGCTTGTTTAAACAAACCCATGTTGTTAATTGGTAGTAGCAATGTGTAATGATTACTACTTGGTGTCGCCCAGCGCTTCAGTCCAGGATTTAATGTATACAATTGCTCTAACTCCAACTCAGCCCATTGTGCAATGAGTGCTAAATCAAATTGAGTGTTTAGTTTTATAGAAGATAGTGCAGGTTGATTAGCAACTGGGGTAATGGTTTGTGTGTATTTCTCTGGATGCTTAATCAGCTCAGTTACTGCTAATAATCTAGGCACATAGCCGCGTGTCTCTTTAGGTAATTCTAAATGCCAAAAATCTGTTGGCTTTCCTTGTGACTTATTGGCACGTATCGCTTTTTGTACACGACCTGGACCTGAATTATAAGCAGCAATAGCCAGCAACATATCACCCTTGAACAGCTTTTTTAAATTTTTAAGATATTTAACCGCTGCCTTAGTAGAGGCTAATACATCGCGTCTGGCGTCATACCACCAACTGTCTTTTAAGCCGTATAACTTTCCTGTTGATGGAATAAATTGCCATAAGCCTGAAGCAGTACCATGTGAATAAGAAAAAGGATAATAGGCAGATTCAACAATTGGTAAAAGTGCAATTTCCAATGGCAAGCCTGCACGCTCAACCTCTTGAGTCACTAAATATAGATATGGCTGTGCACGCTTAGTAATGCGCGTTAAATAATCAGGGTGTTTTTTAAACCAATCAATATGCCAATATAAATGCTTGTCATCAGGTGCTTTTAGGTTTGAGCGATTAACAATATAACGCCAAAGATCTTGTTCAACCTTAGTAGCAACCGATTTCTCGTTAATACTATCGGGTTTAACAGAAGATAACGCCTCTTTAGCGCCACTTTGAGCACTACACGCACCCAGTAATAACACAGATGCATATAAACAATATCTAACGATTGCTAGGATAAATGTCCGCCTGAGCATTGTGGTGAAGCGGGTGCGCCCTGCTTTTTTTGCCATTCATCTGGCGTATAAGTGTGCATAGCCAATGCATGGATATGCGTTAACTCTTCTTTAAATAATTGATTAATTAAGCGGTGTCTTGCGATTAAGGCAAGATCATCAAACTGTTCACTCACCACAATCAATTTAAAGTGTGACTCAGCTGCTGGGCCTGCGTGATTACAAGACTCATTAAGTACTTCTAAATAGCTGGGTGAGAATGCTGTTTGCAATTGCTCGGTTAAATGTTGTTGCATATCGCTCATGACTGACCTGCCTGATAAGCAAAATCAAAGCTATCATTATAAAAATTATTTTCAAACATACCTTTTTTAACAAAGGTATTAGCTGCTGAACGCACCATCTCTGGCGGACCACAAGCATATACTTCATAATTAGTCAGCGTTTCAAAATCTGCTAACACAGCTTCATGCACATAACCTGTGCGACCTTGCCACTGCTCATCCGCTTGAGACAATACGGGAATAAAATTAATGTAATCATATTCCTTAGCCCAGGTTTGAGGCAGATCGGTATACAGGTCTTGCTCAGTTCGAGCGCCCCAATAAATATCAATTTTTCTTTGAGCGTTTGACTCAATGGCATGCTCAACCATCGCCTTAACTGGCCCAAATCCCGTGCCACCAGCCACCATAATCATTGGCTTTTCACTGGTTTCTCTTAAATAAAAACTACCCTTAGGGCCTTCAATTTTTAATAAAGATTTTTCTTGCAGCTCATTAAAAACAAAATTGGTAAATTTACCGCCTGAGATTAAACGCACGTGTAATTCAATTAATCCAGTATTATGCGGTGCATTGGCAATTGAAAAAGCGCGCGGCTCAAAATCAGGATGGATTAAATCAATGTATTGCCCTGCTAAATATTGCAACGCTTCATTACCCGGAATCTTTAAAACCACCTTTGCAACATCATGATTCAAATGCTCAATTTTATCCACCTTACAAGGCAGTGTTCTCACCTCAATATCAGCAACGCTTTTCAACTCTGTTAATACAATAGACAAATCGCTTTGGGCGCTACACTTACAAGGCAGAATCATACGATCAGCAACCTCTTCAGCGCTCAAACCTGGCGGTACGCCATCTTTATAATCCACCTCGCCTTCAATCAAGGTTGCTTTACATTTGCCACAAAAGCCATTTCTACACCCATAAGGGAAGCCAATACCATTGCTCATTGCACCATCAAGAATAATTTCATTTTTTTCAACTTGAAAACTACTACCAGTGGCCTGATTTTCTACTGTAAACATGTATTTATTGTCAAATAATTTTAATGCTGACATTATAATCTAGGTAGTTATTATAAATGCTTACTAATACAAGGATCTTTGTGCCCCATCCACCTGCTAATACCGCCCTGTTTTTAATGGGTCCTACCGCCTCTGGAAAAACCGATTTGGCTATCGAAATTAGTCAGCACATTAAGGCGAGATTGATTAGCGTTGACTCTGCTTTGATCTACCAAGGTATGAACATTGGAACTGCTAAGCCAGATAAACAAACACTGGCCAAACACCCTCATTATTTGGTTGACATTTGCAAACCCAATGAGTCGTATTCGGCGCAAGATTTTGTTAACGATGCTACAGTGCAAATCAATTTAGCTTTTGCCAACAACGAACTACCGATTTTAGTGGGTGGCACCTCATTTTATTTTAATGCGCTAGAACACGGTCTATCAGATTTGCCAGAATCCACCAATGAGTCTCGACTTAAATTTAACCAACTACTCAAGGAAAGAGGCAGTGAAGCATTACACAAAGAGTTAACAGAAATTGACCCTATTGCCGCAAAAAGAATCCATCCTAACGACTCTCAACGAATTACTCGTGCGCTGGAAGTATTTGATATCAGTGGGCAAACACTCACAAAATTACAAGGGCAAAAACAAGGTGGGCTTGATTGTAAAATTCAAAAAATTATTCTCATGCCTGATCGGTCCTTACTCCATCAGCGTATTGAAACTCGCTTTCATCAGATGATGAAACAAGGTTTTATTAACGAGGTTAAAGCTTTAAAACAAGATACAAGTCTGCATGAAGACTTGCCTTCGATTCGCTGTGTCGGCTACCGTCAAGCTTGGCAGTTTTTAAACGGAGAAATGGATGAGACTAAGATGATTGAACGTGCCATTATTGCCACCCGCCAACTATGTAAACGCCAGAGTACTTGGCTAAAAAGCGAAACTAAAGGGTTGAGACTAGCGCAAGGTGATGTTGAAAAATCGCTAAATTTTATCAAGAGCCATTAAATACAGCCTGTTTAAAAACCTGGCCACGATGTTCAAAATTGTCAAACAGATCAAAACTAGCACAGGCAGGAGACAACAAGACCACGCCATCATTAACCATGTCGCCCGCCAAACTAACTGCCTCATTCATTGAATCGGCATAACTAATAATAGCTTTATTAATACCTTCTCCAAATGTTTCTGCGCTCTGGCCAATTAATACCACACTAGCAACATCTTTATCAATTAGTTCAAATAACTCTGAATAATCTTCATCCTTAGCAACGCCACCAGCAATCAATACAATGTTTTCATGGCGATCAACTAATGCGCTAATTGCAGTGATTGTTGAGGCGACATTGGTAGCTTTGGAATCATTATAGTAATCAACACCTTGTTTTTTAGCCACCCATTCTAGTCGATGCTCTAGGCCTTTAAAATTTTTAATGCTTTCCACCATGGCGTCGGTGCTAAGACCAATTTGATCGCCCAAAGCAAGTGCTGCCAATACATTGGTTACATTGTGTTCGCCAATCAGCTGCATGTCGCCCACATACATCAGCACATCATCACCTTTTAAAAAATAACAACTACCATGGCAAGTTACCGTACCAAAGTCAGTGGGCTGTTTTGGCATATCCACACCGAAATGTTTGGCTGATTGCTTCTTAGGCACTAGTGGCTCGTCAATATTCACCACCAAATGTTGGCAATATTGGTACAGACTCAGTTTTGAATCCACATAATCATCAAAACTTTTATATCTATCAAGATGATCAGGAGTAATATTAAGCACAACACCTGTTAACAAGTCTAACTCTTTGGTGTAATCCAGCTGATAACTAGATAGCTCTAACACGTAATATTCGATTTTATCATCCAAGCAATCAAGCGCAGGTTTACCAATATTGCCACCTATCGCTACTTTTTTACCTTCATTGGCAATCATTTCGCCCAATAATTGGGTAACTGTTGACTTGCCATTTGAGCCAGTAATACCAATAACGGGCGCTTTAGCATAACGTGAAAATAATTCAATATCACTGGTTACTGGGATGTTTTTTTCTCTTGCCCAGACAACAATAGTTTGCGTTTGCGCAATGCCAGGACTAATAAACACTTCATCAATGTCGGTTAATAAATCTTGCGTCCAATCACCCAATGCGGGCGCTGAACTTAAAAATTCTGACAAATAGTCAGATAACAATGGGGGTTGTATGCGACTATCAGCCAGTCTGTAAGCAACATTATGCTTTGATAAAAACCGAACGATTGACAAACCTGTATCACCAAGACCTAAAACCAGTTTCATGCTATTGAATTGTTTTCAGTATAAAATAGGGTTATTTTACACGCTTAATTCACAGGAACTAATTATGAACACTTTCTCAACAAGCACTACCATTAGCAATATTCAAGTTAAAAACAAAGTACTATCAGATACCATGAGATTATTATCTTACACACTGGTATTTGGCGGCTTAGCCTCGTGGCTCTCCATTGCCTCTGGCGCTGGATTTGGTTCAGCCATGGCCAGCTCAATTGCCGCAATTGTGGTTATTTGGTTTGTATTGCCAAAAACCCAAAATAGCAACAAAGGCATCATAACCGCCTTTGGTATTGCCGGCTTGTTAGGCTATTCAATCGGCCCAATGCTGTCACATTACTTAGCCCTGCCAAATGGTGCAGATCTGGTAGTTCAAGCCTTAACTGGCACAGGTATTGCATTTTTTGCGATTAGTTTTTACGCTCAAAATAGTAAAAAGGACTTTAGTTTTTTAAATGGCATGATCTTTTTTGCCATGATTGGCATTATCGCTTTATCGCTCATTAATTTCTTTTTCATTGAGTCGTCAGCCTTTAGCTTGTTAATGTCATTTGCTGTGGTGATGATTATGGGTGCGTTCATGTTGAGCCAAATGTCTGCCATTATCAATGGCGGTGAAACTAACTATATTTCTGCTACCGTTGGTTTGTACTTAGCACTGCACAATATGTTCACTAGCCTACTACACTTATTAGGTGCTTTTTCTAACGACGACTAAACCGTAGCCAATAAACCGCCATGATCGATAAGCAAGGCTATCGAGCCAATGTTGGCATTGTCATTACCAATGACAAACAACAGGTGTTACTAGCCAAACGTCACAACCAAGACTCTTGGCAATTGCCTCAGGGTGGCATTGATCAAGGTGAAAACGATCTTGAAGCGCTTTTTCGTGAGCTTAATGAAGAAATCGGCTTAACCAAGAGTGACGTTAATGTCATTGCCAAAACGCCAAAATGGCTACGCTATGACTTGCCAGATTATCATATTAGACGCTCTCAAAAGCCTATATGCGTTGGTCAAAAACAAGTGTGGTTTCTACTTCGTCTTACATCAAGTGAAAATAATATTAAACTAGATACTCATTCTGATATTGAATTCGATGATTGGGCCTGGGTTGATTATTGGAATCCTATTGAAGAGGTGATTGACTTTAAAAAGCCCATCTACGAAGATATGTTAAAAGCGCTAGCCCCTGTTTTATTTAACAACCAACACAAAATCCCTGCACATTATTCACGCCCATTAAAATGCAGTGCGATTGTTTTAAATAAAGCAAAATAAACCGCTAGAACGGTATTAACTAGCCGCCTTCAATTGGTATAATTCGAGCCTATTAAGCATTTTTAAAAGGATTAACTAACGTGAATATAGGAATTTTAGGTTTGGGCACGGTTGGCGGCGGTGTTGTCAATGTTTTACGAAAAAATGAACGTGAGATTTTTGCACGCACTGGCGAACAAATCAACATCACTCATGGTGCGGTAAAAAACCTTTCTGAGTCAAGAATCTGTGACGATGGTGACATTAGTATTACTGAAGATGCTTTTGAAATTGTTAACAATCCAACCGTTGATGTAATTTTAGAATTAATTGGTGGTACAACCATTGCTAAAGAGCTAGTAATTACTGCCATTAACAACAATAAACACGTTATTACTGCCAATAAAGCACTCATCGCTACGCATGGTAACGAACTACTAACCTTGGCTAAAGAAAAAAACGTACATCTATTATTTGAAGCAGCTGTCGCTGGTGGCATTCCGGTTTTAAAATCCCTTGAACAAGGTCTGAGCGCTAACAAAATTGAGCTGGTTGCCGGCATTATTAACGGTACAGGAAACTTTATCCTAACTGAGATGCGCGATAAAGGCAGAGACTTTTCCGATGTATTAAAAGAAGCTCAAGAATTAGGCTATGCAGAAGCCGACCCAACCTTTGATGTTGAAGGTATTGATGCTGCACACAAGCTTGCCATCTTAGCTTCCATTGCTTATGGTTGCAACCTGCAAATGGACAAAGTTTCAACTGAAGGTATTAGTGAAATTAGCGGTGAAGATGTTGCGTTTGCTACGGAACTTAATTATTCCATTAAACATTTAGGTATTGCTAAAAAAGTAAATGGTGAATTGCAAATGCGCGTCCATCCAACTTTAATTCCAAAAACACAATTATTAGCCAATGTTGATGGCGTCATGAACGCGGTTGTTATTAAAGGCAATGCAGTTGGACCAACGCTTTACTATGGTGCTGGCGCAGGTGATGAAGCAACTGCCAGTGCAGTGATTGCTGATTTGGTTGACGTGATTAAAGATACGGTTAGCCATGATGTTTTAGGCTGGAAAAACCTAGTTGAAATACCAACTTGCGATGCGCAAAATATTGAAAGTGTTTTTTACCTGCGCCTATTGGCAACGGATAAGCCGGGTGTTTTGGCTGATATTACTGCCACATTAGCCAAGCACAACATTAGCGTAGAATCAGTTATCCAAAAACAAATTGATCAGCAAAATAATGCGCACATTGCCATTATTACCAACAATGTTAAAACAGCCGATTTAAACACGGCAATAGCAGAAATTCAAACACATGAAGCCATCCAAGAGGATGTTAAAATGATTCATGTGGAAAACCTTGACTAAGTAAGGAGAAAATACAAATGAGATACACTGGCCTAATTAATCACTACCGCGACAGACTGCCCGTTGACGATTCAACCAAATTAATCAGCTTGGGCGAAGGTAATACACCACTCATTCAATTGGAAAATATTCCAGCGCTACTTAATAAAAATGTCGATATTTACATTAAGTATGAAGGTCTAAACCCTACTGGATCATTTAAAGATCGCGGTATGACGATGGCAGTTACTAAAGCTGTTGAATCCGGCTCTAAAGCAATTATTTGCGCCTCAACCGGTAACACCTCTGCTGCAGCAGCAGCTTACGCAGCTAGAGCTGGCATTAAGGCTTTTGTACTTATTCCTGAAGGAAAAATTGCACTTGGAAAATTGGCGCAAGCCATGATTCATGGTGCAGTCATCATTCAAATTAAAGGTAACTTTGACGATGGTATGCGCCTGGTTAAAGAAGTGGCCGATCACGCGCCAGTTTCTATCGTAAACTCGATCAACCCTTTCCGCCTACAAGGTCAAAAAACAGCCGCATTTGAAATCGTTGAAGAGTTGGGTGATGCGCCTGATTATCACTGTTTGCCGGTAGGTAATGCGGGCAATATTTCGGCTCACTGGATGGGTTATAAAGAATATTTTGATGACAGAAAAGCAGGTAAAAAACCTAAGATGGTTGGCTATCAAGCAGCTGGCGCTGCGCCATTCGTTAAAGGCGCTATGGTTGATAACCCAGACACGGTTGCCACAGCAATTCGCATTGGTCACCCTCAAAGTTGGGATTTAGCTCACAAGGTTGAAACCGAATCTAACGGTTGGTTTGACAGCTTGACAGATGAAGAAATTTTAAGTGCGCAAAAACTACTGACCGAACAAGAAGGTATTTTCTGTGAACCAGCATCTGCTACCTCACTAGCAGGTGCTATGCGTGACATCAACAATGGCAAAATTGCTGAAGGCTCAACCATTGTTTGTACACTAACTGGCCATGGTCTAAAAGATCCAGATACGGCTATTTCTCAGTGCACAGATGAAATGATCAATATTAATCCGGTCATGGATGAAGTGCGAGACGCTATTTTAAATAATATGTAATCATTAGATTGATAATCATCTTGTTGATTATCAACTAAGAGAAGAGGGATTTATGGACTACAAAACCATTGAACAAACCATTGGTAACACTCCATTAGTTAAGCTGCAGCGTCTTAACCCCAACCCTTCAAACACCATCTTATTAAAATTAGAAGGTAACAATCCGGCTGGCTCGGTAAAAGATCGTGCTGCCTTTAATATGGTCGCTCAAGCTGAAGCACGTGGCGAGATTAAACCAGGCGATACACTTATTGAAGCCACAAGTGGCAATACTGGCATCGCCCTAGCCATGGTGGCCGCCATCAAAGGCTATAAAATGATTTTAATCATGCCTGAAAATCTCTCACAAGAAAGGCGTGATGCTATGGCTGCTTACGGTGCAGAGTTATTGTTAGTGACTGAAACAGCAGGCATGGAAGGTGCGCGTGATTTAGCGGATAAGCTTGAATCTGATGGCAAAGGTATTCAGTTAGATCAATTCTCAAATGCTGACAATTCAGGTGCACACATCAATACAACAGCGCAAGAAATCTGGCAAGATACGCAAGGTAGCATCACTCATTTCGTTTCAGCCATGGGCACCACGGGTACCATTATGGGTGTTTCAGATACCTTAAAGCATCAAAACCCCTCCATTCAAATTATTGGCGTCCAGCCAGAAGATGGCGCGCAAATTGCCGGAATCCGTCGATGGCCAAAAGAATATTTACCAAAAATATTTGATCCGTCGCGCGTTGATTCAATGATGGATGTTTCGCAACAATCAGCCGAACAAGTGACACGAGCATTGGCCACACAGGAAGGCATCTTTGCTGGTGTATCTAGTGGTGGCGCCGTATCAGCTGCACTTGAACTTTCCAAACAAGTTAACAATGCCACCATTGTCACCATTGTTTGCGATCGAGGCGATCGCTATCTTTCAACCGGCTTATTCTCTTAATAATTTAAGAGTGTCATAGTATTATGATTCCAAAACGTGCAAAAATTACAAGATTTCTTGCACACCAGCTACCCAACAAACCAGCCATCTATTTATACTTACTATTGGCCAGTATTGTTAGTGTTGTAGCCATTATCACTTTTTTGGAATTAGCTAACAGCGCTCAACATCTATTCAAAGATTTAAACACCAGCCTACCCTATTTAAGCCTTTTACTTACCCCAGCTGTATTTGCTACGATTGTCTACCTTGATCAAAAAACACCGGAATTTATTGGCGGCAGTGGCGTACCACAATTAATTGCTGCTACTGATTCACGCAATAAAAAAATTAGACCATTATTACTATCCTTTAAAATTGCCATTAGCAAATTGTTATTAGTGTCATTTGCTGTACTAGGTGGCGCCTCTGTTAGTTTTGGCGGGCCCAGTGTTCATATTGGCGGCTCTATTTTTTATCATTTTTTTCACAAAACCCAGCTTAAGAAAAAACTATTCATCAACGGTATTATTGCCATGGGTGGTTCAGTAGGCTTAATTGTTGCCTTTAATGCGCCCATCGCTGGTTTTTTGTTTGCTTTTGAAGAAATTGGTCGGCATTTAAAAAAACAAGCTTTAATTTTAATTGCCATTGTTGTATTGTTTAGCTACCTGTTAGCCAGCCTCTACCATGGAGATGCGCCCTATTTAGGTAAAGTCAACCACCTTTATTTTGACATTATCAATCTTTGGCAACTTACCCCATTGGTGCTTATTAGTAGCCTGTTAGGTGCTATTTTTGCCAAACTAGCGCTCACCTTAATCACTAGATTTGTATTTATTAAAAACAGTAAAGTGATTATTTTTGCCATTATTTGTGGATTAATTGTCGGCACGATTAACTCGATCAACGCTGATACATCTGGATCTGGCGAAAAGGAGTTGTTAATATTACTATCGGGTGAGTCTTTGGGTTATGAGTTTATCGTGGCCAAGTTTGCTGCCTCACTCGCTTCATTTGCATCAACCATTGCTGGCGGATTGTTCATGACATCACTCACCATTGGTGGTGCTATTGGTGCAGAAATGAGTAGTTTTTATCAACAAGTAGATTTACAAACCCTAGTTTTGTTTGGCATGATCTCCTATTTATCAGCTGTGATTCGCACTCCGTTAACCGCTACCTTTTTAGTACTAGAAATGACTGGCTCAATGGATCTTATACTGCCTGGATTAATTGTTGCATTTGTTGCCAGTTATATATCCAAACAAATATCCAAACAGCCAATTTATGAAGCTTTGGCAGATAACTACCTAAAGGCTACTCGTTAAAACGGCTTAACCACCACTAAAATAACAACCACGATTAGAATCAGTACTGGAAATTCATTAAACCAACGATAAAACACATCAGGGCGAGTATTGTTATCCGATTTAAAGATCTGCACTAAACGGCCACAGTAGAAATGATACGCAAGTAGTGGCACGATGAGCGCCAGCTTTGCATGTAGCCAGTATTGAGTTTGATAAAACGCCCAAGCATCAACCACCATCCATGTACCCAATACAACTGCTAGTATCATGCTTGGTGTCATAATACCGCGATACAACTTACGTTCCATTACTTTGAATCGTTCTATTGAAGGCTTATCTTCACTCATTGCATGATAAACAAACAAGCGCGGTAAATAAAATAAGGCGGCAAACCAAGTGATTACACTAATAATATGAAACGCTTTAACCCACAACATATAACCCCTAAACATATAACATTCAATAACATCCATTATAGTAAAATAAAGCGAAATTAACCACTCTCTTTGAGGATTTGAAGCAATATCGCGAAATTCCCTATAACTACACCTCTTTTTCTGACAAGGAGGTTGTGTGTCGATTTTTAGGTGCTGACGCTTGGGATTTATTAGAATCTCTACGCACTAATCGCAACACAGGTCGTAGTGCTAGAATGCTATTTGAAGTACTGGGTGACATGTGGGTGGTTGACCGAAACCCTTACCTTCAAGAAGACTTGATAAAAAACCAACGACGCTGGAAGTCTTTAATTGAAGCGCTCAATTCGCGCCTTGATTTAATTCGCGCTCGTGCAGATGGCAACACCAAAGTACTTGACTTGCTCAATAGTGCCGATGGTGCAGTGGCTAAATTTGAACACTGCTTGAGTGATTTCAAACACCATAAAAATCGAATTAAAAAAGCGCTATTAAAAGTTACGCACAATAACAATATTCGTTTTGATGCCTTGTCTCGCTCTTCACACGCAACGGATGCAACCGATTGGCGTGTTGAATACCCTCAGGTGGTTGTCACCCCAGATACTGAACTTGAAATATCTGCCATTGTTAAAACTTGTATTGAACTCGGCCTAACTATCATTCCTCGTGGTGGTGGTACAGGCTACACCGGTGGCGCCATTCCACTTCATGCACAAACCGCGGTAATTAATACTGAAAAACTTAGCTTTTTAGAGGGCATACAAAATACCAATGGACTGCATAGTGTCAATGTCGGTGCCGGTGTTATTACCAAACGCGTGAGTGAATTAGCCGCTAAAAACAATTTAGTATTTGCTGTTGATCCAACCTCACAAGACGCCTGCACTATTGGTGGTAATGTCGCCATGAACGCTGGCGGCAAAAAAGCCCTAAGATGGGGCACCACCATTGACAACCTGCTATCTTGGAAAATGGTGATGCCTGATGGCACTTGGTTACAAGTTGAGCGTTTGAATCATAATCAGGACAAAATTCAACTACTTGAATCAGTCAGCTTTAAAATTAACACACTCAAGGCTGATGCAAAAACAATTACTGATAGTCGAGTGCTGGATATTGACACAAAAACACTTAGAAAAAGTGGCCTAGGCAAAGATGTCACCAACAAATTTCTTGATGGCCTTCCGGGCATTCAAAAAGAAGGTTGTGACGGCTTTATTACCTCTGCCGAGTTTATTCTACACCAGCCTTTAGAACATATTAACACACTGTGTTTGGAATTTTTTGGCCATGATCTTAAGGCGGCAGTTTCAACCATTGTTGACATTAAAACATTGGTTGATAGTGTCAAAGATGTTGATTTGGTTGGCATGGAGCATCTTGATGCTCGCTACGTCAAGGCTGTTAATTACACCACCAAAGCCAATAAGGCTGAGCTGCCAAAAATGGTTTTATTGGTTGACATATCTAGCCATCAACAATCCGAATTGGATCACTACATTGAGATAATTCAAACCATTACACGCAATAAAGAGGGTGAATGTTTTGTCGCCAAAGCGGCCAATAAGCGTCAAATTTTCTGGAAGGATCGCGCCAACACTGCTGCGATTGCTGCTCACACCAATGCCTTTAAAATTAATGAAGACGTGGTTATTCCGCTCGATAAATTGGCAGATTACAATGACGGTATTGAGCACATCAATATTCGCCTATCGATTGAAAATAAACTAGACACACTAAATGACGTTCATCATTATCTAGCTAATGTTAAAGCTGAAACACATTTGGTGAAAGATAAGATTACCCTGGCACTTGAACTGCTCAATACGATCAATTCACAATGGCAGCAAGTGCTAGACCAGCTAGACGATACTGATTTATTCAAACAAGTACAAACAGCGCAGCGCGTCATCTCTTACATGGATGAATTTGCTCATCCTCTCAATGACTTACTCATGGGTGATGTCTTTGCCCAAATGCGCGAAGACATTAAGCAAATTCATGATGCTCAGCGCAACGTGCGTTTATTTGTAGCTACACACATGCACGCAGGTGATGGTAATGTGCATACCAATATTCCAGTTCATTCTCACAATACTCAAATGTTAGAAAAAGCTGAATCTGTGGTGGATGAGATTATGCTGCTAGCTGCCAATTTAGGTGGCGTTATCTCTGGCGAACACGGTATTGGTTTGACTAAATATCAATATTTATCAGATGAATTTAAACAAGAATTTGAACAGTATAAAGCTGATGTAGATCCTGATAATCATTTTAACAAAGGCAAATTAATGCCAGGTAGTGGTTTAAATGGCGCCTTTACCCCTTCTCTACATTTGGTTGAGCAAGAAGCGCTTATTTTAGAAAGTAGTGAAATTGGTGAAATTAATAACATGGTTAAATCTTGCCTGCGCTGTGGCAAATGTAAGGGTGTTTGTACTACTCATGTCCCTGAGGCTAATTTACTTTACTCGCCTCGCGATAAGATCATTGGTACCAACTTAATTTCCGAAGCGTTCTTATATGAAGAACAAACCAGACGCGGCATCTCGCTTAATCATTTTGTTGAGTTAAACGATGTGGCTGATCATTGCACGATTTGCCACCGTTGCGCAACGCCGTGCCCGGTTGATATTGATTTTGGCGATGTCTCTATTAAGATGAAATCTATCTTAATTAAACAAGATAAACGCCGAACCAATATTGCTTCAAAACTATCACTGGCTTATTTAAACACTACACAACCTTGGAAAATCAATCTGAGTAAAAAATTACTCATTGATTTCGGCTACAAAGCGCAAAACTTAGCTGCTCGTATTGCTAAGCCATTTTTAAATAAACAACCCAACAAAACCGTTGGCAAGCCGTCATTAACCATTGAGCTAACCACCTTACTCGATAAGCCACTGCCTTCGGATACTGGCTTGCGCCCATTGCGCGAATTATTAAACATTATCGATCCCACTAGCGTACCGATTTTGTCACATCCAGATAAATCAACCTCTGATTCACCTAGTGTGTTTTATTTCCCAGGTTGTGGCTCTGAACGACTTTACTCAAAAATTGGACTGGCGACCATTGCCCTACTTTATCATCAAGGTGTCAAAGTGGTTTTGCCACCAAGTTATCTATGTTGCGGCTATCCACAACGTGCCAGTGGCGATGAAGCTAAAAGTACCGCCATCTCAACAGACAATCGAGTGTTGTTTCACCGCATGGCCAATACGCTTAATTACCTTGATATTAGCCAGGTATTAACCTCTTGCGGCACTTGCATTGACCAACTGCAAACTTACGAACTAGAAGGTATTTTTAAAGAATCTCAATTAAGTGATATTCACGAATACCTGCTTGAACAAAATGTAGTGTTGTCACCAACCAATGAGCAATATTTGTATCATGCACCTTGCCATGATCCAATTAAATCAGCAGACTCAACTCAGGTAATTTCTAACATTATGGGTAGCGACGTCATTAGCAATGATCGCTGTTGTGGTGAAGCGGGCACCTTTGCCGTAGCACGCCCCGATATCGCTAAGCAAGCTAAATACAGAAAAGAGCTGGAAATCAAAAAGGACATAGCTACCATCGCCCAAACCGACAAGCCCGTTAAAATGCTGACCACTTGTCCAGCCTGTCGACAAGGTTTGTCACGCTATCAAAGTACCACCAACATTGAGCCTGTTTATCCAATCGAGCTTATTGCTGAACAACAACTAGGCAAGCATTGGCAGAAAGACTTTATAAAATCAGTCAATATCGAAAAAGTACTACTTTAGGGCATCTCCAGAAACCACAGTGCGATTTAGGGAATGCAAAAAATAGTGCATTTTTTAGCCAAAAATTAAGAGAATAGCTAGTTATTTGATGATTTTTTGACTAAAAAAGGTGCTGTTTTATGTGTTTGATAAATTGTATTGGGGTTTTTGAGGGTGCCCTTTAGGCTTGCACGTACACCCAAGCCTGCTTGCCTGATTTTAACTGTCCCAATACCCGCTGATAAGCATCTACTTCGTATTTATCTGAATGCGCTAACTCTTGTGCGGTTATTTCAAACACCTTACCTGGAATTTGATCATTTTTATCCACACTTGGAATAGCAATAGGATGATGCGTCTTACCACTGAGTCTAACCACAGCTTCATCTTCAATGGCTACCATGGCTAATGAATAACCCAACAGGTAGTCATTAGAGCCTCCTAATTCCCGTCCAAATGTTTCTATTTGCACCGATGCTTGTTGCAAAGTGCCATAAGAAAAAAGCAAGATTTCATCACTCATAAATTACCCATTAATTAATACGGATCGCCATAATAAGTAAATTCGCATCATAAGTGCACAACT
>JACNGB010000028.1 GCA_014384345.1 Candidatus Thioglobus pontius | reverse complement strand
CAAAATACACCATTGCTAATTAAACTTAGTTGTGCACTTATGATGCGAATTTACTTGGTTAATAAAAACCTTAGTTCTGATAAAATATGCAAACTTTTATACACAAAAATATCCCATGCAAACACCAAGCAATATCACTCTTAATAAAGACAAAAACATATTAACGCTAACTTTTAACGGTATTGATTACCCACTACCTACTGAATTTTTAAGAGTCTACTCGCCATCTGCTGAAGTGGTTGGACATGGGCCAGGCCAAGAAACCTTACAACTCGATAAAGAAAACGTCAAAATTGATCGCATTGAACCAACCGGCAATTATGCGATTATTTTATTTTTTAACGATGGTCATGATAGTGGTATTTACTCTTGGGAACACCTATACAAACTAGCCATGAGTAAAGATGAGTTATGGTCAAACTACCTGGCAAGACTTAAAGCGGCGGGACACACGCACTCACAGCTATAAAATAACATGGGTTTTTTAACCGCCCTACTGTCTTTTGCGCTCACTATTGGCGTTTTAGTCACCATTCATGAATATGGTCACTATTGGGTCGCTAAACAATTTGACGTTAAAATTTTAAGATTTTCTGTTGGCTTCGGTAAGGTGGTAAAATCATTTAAGCGAGGTGAAACGGAATTTACTCTGTGTGCAATTCCGTTGGGTGGTTTTGTTAAGATGTTGGATGAGCGTGAGGCGAGCGTTGACCTATCTGAGCGACATCGCGCCTTTAACCAAAAGTCTGTTTATCAGCGTTTTGCTATCGTTGCCGCGGGTCCTATTGCTAATTTCTTACTTGCCATTCTACTCTACACGCTAATCTTTATTATGGGCGTAACTGGTGTAAGGCCAGTAGTTGGCAGTACAACACCATTAGGTGCATTTGCTCAATCTGGTATTGAAGTGGGTGATGAATTACTAGCTATCAACAACACACCAACGCCCAGTATTGCTGATTTTTCTATGCAGTTTGTTCAAGCTGTTGACACACAGCCACTAACCATTCAAACACGCTCATTGCAATCAAACCTAAAAACGCATGAGTTGCACCTATCTGATGATTTTTTAGCCAACCCCGAACAAGGCATTAATCATTACTTGGGTTTTGAGTTTGACACACCAAGCATTCCTGCTGTTATCGATCAAGTTTCACCGAATTCAGCCGCTCATAAGGCTGGTTTACAAACGGGAGATCTTATTGTTCAAGCTAATGCTAGCACTATAAATCATTGGCAAGATTTTGTAAAAATTATTCAGCACAAGCCTATTAAACTGATTGAACTAAAAGTTAATCGCAACGACCAACTACTCGTTTTAATTCTAACTCCTAGGTTAATTGGTGATACGCCAAAAGCTGGTGTGAGTGTGCGCTTGCCCGATCAATATTTAAAAGATTGGCAGGTGTTGATTCAAAAAAATCCGATAGATGCACTATTTGCTGCAACTGATAAGGTTTACCAATTAACACTACTCAACTTGAAAATGATTAAGAAAATGATTGTGGGTGAGGCGTCGATTGATCAAATCAGCGGGCCAGTTAGCATTGCCAATTATGCAGGCAAGAGTGCCGAGGTTGGTCTAACCCCGTTTTTGTCTTTTTTAGCTTTAATTAGTATCGGCTTAGGGTTGTTAAATTTGCTGCCGATCCCTTTATTAGACGGCGGACACTTATTCTTTTATTTAATTGAAATGATCAAAGGTTCCGCTGTCTCTGACACAGTGCAACAATTTTTTGCCAAATTTGGCCTGTTTGTTATTTTGTCATTAACGCTTGTTGCGCTGTATAATGACTTGATACGTTTATTGTAATCGAATGAATATTATGAAAAAAACCGCCCTTCAATTATTAGTTTCCGCCAGTCTTTTTGGCTCATCAACTGCTCTTGCTGATTCGATCAAAAGTATCGAAATTTTAGGTCTAGACTCCATTTCACGAGGCACAGTATTAAGCTATCTGCCGGTTGAAGTTGGCGACGATTACAACAATCAAGTGTCTGGACAAATTATTCGCGACTTATACAAGACCAGTTTTTTTAAAGACATTGAGGTATCACAAGATGATCAAATTTTAAAAATTGTCTTAACAGAAAATCCTCATATCAAATATGTTGATGTACTTAATTATTCTGACAAAGTGATTGATGAAGAGGCATTAGCTCAAATCCTTAAAAATATGGATTTGTCTCAAGGTAAGATTTTCAACAAAAGACAGCTTGATAAATTAATCGCGCAACTTGAAGCTTCTTATATTGCCAAAGGTTATTACGGCATTAATATTAGTCAAAAAATCGAAGTAGATGCTCAAAATAGAGTGGGTATTGAGCTTGACGTTCATGAAGGCGATGTTGCTAGAATCACTTCAATGAAAATTTCTGGTGGTAATATTCATGACGAAGACGACCTGCTTGATTTGTTTGATATTGGCGAAGCTGATTTCTTCTTAATGAACTACTTCACTGAAAAAGATCATTTTTCTAAAGTGGCACTTGATGCAGGTGTAGAGGCGATGAAATCCTTGTATATTAATTCAGGCTACTTAGATTTTAAAGTTAACAAAATCCAAACTACGTTATCTGACGATAAGCAAAACATTGATATTGACATTCAAATTAGCGAAGGTGCGCAGTATAAGGTTGGCGGCATTAGCTTCACTGGTGATCTGCTTAATCAATCCATTGAAACCTTAAATGAGTTACTGACCATTAACTCAGGTGATACTTTTGAGCGTAAAAAAGTCATTGAAAGTATTCAGGCCATCACTGACGTGTTTGCTGATCAGGGTTATGCGTTTGCCAAAATTAATCCAATAACCACTGAAAATAAAGAATCTCACGTAATTGATTTAACCATTGATGTTGCACTTAATAAAAAAGTTTATATTAATCGAATCACCATTGTTGGCAATACCCGAACGCAAGATGAAGTAATTCGTCGTGAAATTGGTATTAATGAAGGCGGCTTATATTCAAATACAGAGCTGGATGAATCCATTAAAAAGATTAAACGCTTAGGCTTCTTCTCGGATGTCAAGATGGAAGTATCAAAGCTTAAAGATTTTAATGACAAAATTAACCTGCATTTCAGCGTAGAGGAGACCAAAACTGGTACTTTTTCTGTTGGTTTGTCGCACTCAAACAGCTCAGGCGCCTCGTTCAACATGGGCATTAAAGAGAATAATTTCCTAGGCACGGGTAACACACTCAATGCTGCCCTTTCTAATTCTGAAGCGGTACAGGAAATGAGTTTTTATTTCTCTGACCCATACTTTACTGAAGATCAGCATTCTATCAGTTACGGTATATTTACTAAAGATGTTGATGGTACAGCGCTTGATGTATCCTCTTACAAAACCAATGAAGTTGGTGCTAGTCTAGGTTATGGCATTCCGCTTACTGAAGAGACCCGTATTGGTGCAGATCTACGTATCTCAAGTCGTGACATTACTTGTGGTGCAACTTTTGCAACGCAAGAAGTTGCACAATGTGCTAGTAATGATAGCACTGAGGTAAAAACAAACCTACATTGGTCAAACAATACACTGGATAATTTCAATTACCCAACTGAAGGTAGTAAAAATAACGTTAGTTTTGATCTAACTTTGCCCATTGCTGACTTCCAATACTACAAGCTAGATGCGTCTCACAAAAGCTACTACCCACTGGGTAATGATATAACCTGGAAGCTTAATGGTAGTCTAGGTTTAGCACAAGGCTATGGTGATAAAGAGCTGCCATTCTTTAAACGTTACTATGGCGGTGGTTCATCTTCAGTTCGTGGATTTGACTTTAACTCATTAGGTGCAACTTATACAGGTACAACAACCGCCAAAGGTGGTGAGTTATCACTGTTAGCAGGTACCTCTGTTATTTCACCAATGAAATTTATCAATGATAGTGAAAACATGCGTATGAGTGCTTTTATTGATGTGGGCTCGGTAGAGGAAAAAGCTTCGAGTTTTAGCGTAGATAATGTACGTATGTCTACTGGTGTGGCATTCTCTTGGTTAACACCAGTTGGGCCACTGGGTATTTATGCCGCTAAGCCGCTGGTTAAAAAATCAACTGACCAAACCAAAACGGTTGAATTTACACTGGGCACCAGTTTTTAATTATATGAATACAGTTATTACATAATGCGCACTCTGGGGGAGATTGCAACACTGATTGATGCTGAATTAATCGGCGATGCAAGCCATCAAATTTTAGGCTTGGCTAGCATTGATCAAGCGCAAGCTGACCAATTAAGCTATGTGGCAAATAACAAATATTCAGACCAGTTAGATAGCACCCAAGCTGGTGCAGTGATCATTAACCAGTCTTTAAAGGATGCCCACCCTACTAATGCGCTTATCGTTAAAGATGCGCCTGTGGCATTTGCCAAATTATCGCAATATTTCAGACTGGAAAATTCACTCATGACTGGCATTCATGCAAGCGTTATTATTGGTAACAATGTTCAGATCGGAGATAATTGCACGATAGGCGCTAATGTTGTGCTTGAAGACGGGGTTATTATTGGTAACAATGTAACGATTGGTGCTAATAGCGTTGTTCATCATCAGTGTCAAGTTGGCAATAATGTGGTTATTGATTCTGGCGTTGTTATCGGCTCGGAAGGTTTTGGTAATGCTAGGGATATTCAGCAACATTGGCACGCGATTGCTCATTTGGGTAGGACTATCATTGGCAATCAGGTAACCATTGGCGCCAACACCGCCATTGATCGAGGCACCTTGGGTGATACAATAGTTCATGATGGCGTTCGCCTAGATAATCTTATTCATATTGCCCACAATGTTGTTATCGGTGAAGATACTGTTATTGCAGCTTGCACAGGCATTGCAGGCAGTACCAAAATTGGTAAGCGCTGTATGATTGGTGGCATGGTTGGTATTGTTGGCCATCTTAATATTTGTGATGACGTTATTGTTAATGCCAAAAGTACGGTTGATAAAAACATTAATAGTGCCGGCATGTATACCGGCATCATGCCACTCATGCCACATAAAAAATGGCAGATTGTTGGCGTTTGGCTAACAAAACTTGATAAAATCACAAAATATTTAAACATCAAACTTAACCATTTAAAAGGAAAATAACCATGGAAATGAACATTCAAGACGTTAAGAATTATCTACCACATCGCTATCCATTTTTGCTGGTTGATCGTGTACTTGAATTAGAAGTAGGCAAATCGCTTGTTGCCTTAAAAAATGTAACGGTTAACGAGCCTCAATTTACAGGTCATTTTCCTGCTCAGCCAATTATGCCAGGTGTTTTAATTGTTGAAGCTTTAGCTCAAGCCACTGGCATATTGGCGTTTAAATCAGAAGTAGGTAGGCCAATTGATGGGCAAATTTATATGTTGGTTGGTGTTGATAAAGTGCGTTTTAAACGTATGGTTGAGCCAGGCGATCAACTTCGATTAGAAGTGGAAGTAATGACCGTTAAGCGCGGCATGTGGAAATTCAAATGTCAAGCAACCGTTGACGGTAAAGTGGTTACCACAGCGGAGCTGATGTGTACTCAAAAAGCTGCTGATTAGCTAATTAACCAATAATTCTTGAGGAGAATGATATGGCGATAGACCCAAGTGCAATTGTAGATCCAAGTGCCAAGGTTCATAAAAATGCTGAAATTTGTGCCTACGCGATTATTGGTGCCAATGTTGAAATTGACTCAGGCACCATTGTTGAATCGCATGCTGTGATTCAAGGGCCAACCAAAATTGGTAAAAACAACCATATTTACTCATTCGCCTCGATTGGTGGCGACCCTCAAGATATCACTTATGAAGAGGGTCAAGAGTCCAATTTGGTCATTGGTGACGAAAACCTTATTCGAGAATTTTGCACCATTAATCGTGGTACCGAAAAGGAAAAATCACTCACTCGTGTTGGCTCTAATAACATGTTAATGGCGTATGTTCATATTGCGCATGATTGTCAAATTGGTGATCATGTTATCATGTCTAACAATGCCTCCTTGGCAGGCCATGTTCGTGTACATGACTGGGCTATTTTGGGCGGGTTTACACTGGTTAAACAATTTTGCATGATTGGTATTCACACCTATATCGGCATGGGTTGTCAGGTTAACAAAGATATTCCAGCTTACATGGTGGCCTCCGGCACTCAAACTCGCGTTCGCAGTATTAACGCCGAAGGTATGCGTCGTCGTGGCTTTTCATCGAGTGCTATTGCTTCTATTAAACGTGCTTTTAAAGTGGTTTACAGAGAGTCTACTGGTCGCCTACTTGATCAAATGCTTAATGAGCTTGAAGCTTCGGAGGCTGATAGTCCAGAGGTAATGCAATTTGTTAATTGCATTCGTGGCTCAAAAGTGGGTATTATGCGTGGCCCGGTTGAGGAATAGCACGCCGCCAATTTATGGATAAATCCTTTTTAAAGTCAAGTGGTGTTGTTACCGCCATGACTTTTTTGTCACGTATTTTAGGCTTGGTGCGTGATTTTTTTATAGCAAAATATTTTGGTGCAAACGGCCTAACAGATGCATTTTTAGTAGCCTTTCGCATTCCAAATTTCTTAAGGCGATTATTTGGCGAAGGTGCCTTCTCTCAAGCTTTTATCCCTATTCTAGCAGATGCCAAAGTTAATCAATCTGAACAAGAGGTGCAACGTGTTATTAACCACATAGGCACTAAATTCTTAAAAATACTTATTATTATCACTGCGATTGCTGTGATTGCAGCGCCAGTGATCATTTTCATGTTTGCCTGGGGTTTTTATTTTAGTGAAGATTTAACCAAATTTAATTTAGCATCAGACATGCTAAGGATTACTTTTCCTTATTTATTGTTAATTTCATTGGTGGCCTTTTCTGGCAGTATTTTAAATACTTATGATCAATTTGCCGTGCCGGCATTTACTCCGGTATTGCTCAACCTAAGTATGATTTTATCAAGCATCTATTTATCTCAGTACTTAGATGAGCCGATTATGGCGTTAGCTTGGGGTGTGTTAATTGGTGGTGTTTTACAGTTATTATTTCAAATTCCTTTTTTGCTTAAAATTAACAAATTACCCAAACTCACCAAGGGTGACCACCAATCAGTTAAAACACTTAAAAAACGCATGATTCCGGCATTATTCGGCGTTTCTGTTTCTCAAATTAATCTATTAATTGACACCATGATTGCCTCAGTTTTAGTTAGTGGTAGTGTTTCTTGGCTGTACTATTCAGACCGATTGCTTGAGCTACCTTTGGCGCTTATTGGTATTGCACTAGCCACTGTGGCGCTAGCTAAATTAAGTACGCATTACGCCAACAAAGACACTCAGCAGTTTACTCGAACGATTGATTATGCATTAAAGCTAGGGTTGATTTTAGGCTTGCCTGCTTGCGCAGGACTGGTTTTACTGGCCGAACCTTTGATTATTACGCTATTCCAGTATGATGCTTTTAGTGTTTTTGCTGCTCAGCAGTCAGCCTTAAGTTTAATGGCGTACGGATCAGGCCTTATGGCCTTTATCACTGTTAAAATTTTAGCACCTGTTTTTTTATCTCGTGGCGACACCAAAACACCGGTTAAAGCAGGCATTATCGCCATGATCTCAAATGTTGTTTTAAACATTATATTAGGCTATTATTATGATCATGTGGGCCTGGCAATTGCCACATCGCTCTCTGCACTAATCAATGCTTCTGTGCTTTATTTTTATTTAAACAAACAAAACATCTTTCATTTTTCTAATGATTTAATAAAAATGTTTTTTAAAGTTTCCTTAGCAAGCTTTATAATGGGTGTTTTTATTTTGAACTTTGATCAAGCTAATGGCGCCTATTTAGCGGCTGACGCCTTCTCGCGCATATCAATGCTAGGTGTCACTATTTGCTTGTCAGTGTTTGTTTATTTTTTAAGTCTAAAATTATTAGGCGTTAACTTGAGAAAATTATGAATACCGTCCACTGTGTAAAATTAAACGAAGAACTTGAGGCACTTGAGCGTGCACCCTATCCTGGTGAATTAGGGCAAAGAATATTGGCCAATGTGTCAAAACAAGGTTGGCAACAGTGGCTTGACCATCAAACCATGATTATTAATGAAAACAATTTAAGCATGATGGATGCTAATGCGCAAAAATACCTAAAAGAACAAATGGATAAATTTTTCTTTTCTGCAGAAGGTGCTGACGACATTAAAGGCTATACACCTCAATCGTAATGGCTAATTTATTTATTGTAGCCGCCCCCTCAGGTTGCGGCAAAACCTCATTGGTTAAGGCGCTTATTGAGCAAACGCAAAACTTATGTGTATCCGTATCACACACAACGCGCAATTCGCGCCCTGGTGAAGTGCATGGTAAGAATTATTTCTTTGTCTCAAAAGATGAGTTTGATCAAATTAAAGCGGATGGTGGTTTTATTGAATCTGCACAAGTCTTTGATAACTACTATGGCAGTGCCAAGCAAACTGTTAGAGATTTGCTTGCAACAGGTACTGATGTTATTTTGGAAATTGACTGGCAAGGCGCTAGACAAGTTAAAAAAAGTTTTGACAATGCCATTGGTATTTTCATCTTGCCGCCATCAGAATCTGCACTACGCGAACGTTTAACAGATCGTGGCCAAGATGACGAGAGTATTATCAACAGACGCATGCAAGATGCGGTGAGTGAAATGCAACATTATGATGAATTTGATTATCTAGTGATAAACGATGACTTTGACACCGCATTGGACGAGCTATTGAGTATCATTCATTCACAGCGGTTATTGTTGTCGCAACAATCAGTTAAACACCAATCCTTGCTTAACTCGTTGATTTAACCTATAATATTAATCCTTAATAATATTTACTAATCACTATTTTTTAATGAGTACAGAGTTTGCACTGCCGGCAACGAGCACAGTTGGCGCCTTAGGCGTTCAAAAATACCCTCCGATTCTTACTGCTGAAGAAGAGCATGAGCTTGCCATACAGCTATATGAACAGCATGATCTAAGTGCTGCTAGAAAATTAGTGCTATCACATATGCGCTTTGTTGCTTTCATTGCTCATGGCTACAAAGGCTACGGCCTAGAGCAAGCTGATCTAATTCAAGAAGGTACAATCGGACTAATGAAGGCGGTTAAACGCTTTAATCCGCATAAAAATGTACGTTTAGCATCATTTGCGGTTTATTGGATTCGCGCTGAAATTCATGAATTTATCTTTAAGAATTGGAAAATTGTAAAGGTGGCAACTACCAAGGCGCAGCGTAAACTATTCTTTAAATTAAAGAAGGCTAAGGCACAAATATACAACTCGCTCAATAATGATCAAGCAGATCAAATCGCTCAAGATTTAGGGGTTCGACGTAAAGACGTGCTGGAGATGGAGTCTCGTTTGCAATTTAACGATGTTGCCTTTGAAAATACTGACGATGAAGATTCAAATGCACCTGAGCAATATTTAACCAATGAAGACGCTCAAACACCTGAACAACTACTCTTAACTGACGACTCTCAAAAGAATCAGCAACAGAAGCTTTATCAAGCCTTGTCATCACTTGATGAAAGAAGCCTGGATATCCTACAATCTAGATATCTACAAGAGCAAAAAGCCACTTTGCATACGCTAGCAGATAAGTACGGTGTTTCTGCAGAGCGTGTTCGCCAACTTGAAAATAAAGCCATGCAAAAGCTTAAATTAAGCCTAGAAACTGCTGAGCTTTGATATTTCTTTTATTGAGTTAAGTCGCTTTTAAAAGCCTCGTTTTCACGGGGTTTTTTTTGGTATGATACTTGCCAGATATATTCTTGGGTTGGCGACATATGAGTGATTACGATTCTTCCTCGATTGAGGTTTTAACTGGGCTTGAGCCAGTGCGCAAACGCCCTGGCATGTACACTGAAACTGAACGACCTAATCATTTAGCACAAGAAGTTATTGACAACAGTGTTGATGAAGCAGTTGCTGGCCACGCTAATAAAATCAATGTTGTACTCTACAAAGATGGATCGCTATCGGTTGAAGATAATGGTCGAGGTATGCCGGTTGATATTCACGAAGGTGAAGGCCAGTCTGGTGTTGAGGTGATTCTAACCAAACTTCATGCAGGTGGTAAATTTTCTAATGATTCTTACCAGTTTTCAGGTGGCCTACATGGCGTGGGTATCTCTGTGGTTAACGCCCTATCCACCTCAGTAGAAATTTGGATTAAGCGCAATGCCAAAGAACACTATATCACTTTTTCAGATGGATTTAAAAAAACCGAACTCGAAGTAATCGGAACTGTTGGTAAGCGCAATACGGGCACCAAAGTTAAGTTTACGCCAGATGCTCAATTTTTCGATACAGTCAAATTTTCAGCAACGAAATTACGTCACAACCTGCGCTCTAAAGCTGTACTATGTCCAGGTCTTGAGGTTAATTTTCATAATGAAATTGATGACACGACAGATAAGTGGCTCTATCAAGAAGGGTTGAAAGATTACCTTTCAATGACGCTAGATGGGCTCGACTGCCTACCTGAAAAACCTTTTGTGGTCGATTTTGCATCGGATGAACAACAACTTAACTGTTCACTTGCATGGACTCAATATAACACCAATGTTGTGGCTGAGAGTTATGTTAATCTGATTCCAACAGTCGGTGGCGGTACGCATGTTAATGGGCTGCGATCAGGTCTAACGGATGCTTTAAAAGAATTCTGTGAATTTAGAGATTTAATTCCAAAAAATATCAAACTGACGCCTGATGATGTTTGGCAAAAAATTGCCTATGTATTATCCATTAAAATTCTAGATCCACAGTTTTCCGGTCAAACCAAAGAAAGACTTTCATCAAGAGAATGTGCCGGGTTTGTTGCTAATGTGGTTAAGGATGCCTTTAGTTTATGGCTCAACCAACATACTGATATTGCTGAACAAATCGCCCAACTAGCCATTTCTAATGCGCAGGCACGACTTAAAACTAACAAGAAAGTGGTTCGCAAGAAAATTGTTAGTGGCCCTGCCCTTCCTGGAAAACTCTCAGATTGCACCAGTACCGACCTGTCACAAACTGAAGTGTTTTTGGTTGAGGGTGATTCAGCTGGTGGATCCGCCAAACAAGCTAGAGATAAAGAATACCAAGCCATCTTGCCACTTAGAGGTAAGATTTTAAACACTTGGGAGGTTGACTCTGAGCAAGTATTGGCCAGCAATGAAATTCATGATATTAGTGTTGCTATTGGTTTAGAGCCTAATAGTGAAGATATGTCAGGTTTAAGATATGGAAAAATCTGCATTCTTGCCGATGCTGACTCCGATGGTGCTCATATTGCCACCTTGATTTGCACATTATTTGTCAAGCATTTTCCACGATTGGTTAAAGAGGGTCATATTTATGTCGCCATGCCGCCACTCTATCGAATTGATGCAGGCAAGCAAGTTTATTACGCCTTAGATGATGGTGAGCGAGATAGTATTATTCGTAAAATTGAAAACGACAATAAACGCGTTAAAATTCAAGTTCAGCGTTTCAAAGGCTTGGGAGAAATGAATCCGGCTCAATTGCGTGAAACTACCATGTTGCCTGATACACGACGATTAATCCAACTAACCTTAGACAACCCACTTCAAGTTGATCAAACCATGGACATGTTGCTAAGTAAAAAACGCGCCAGTGATCGAAAAAAATGGCTGGAAGAAAAAGGCAATTTGGCCAATGTCTAGTTCAAAAAAAGCAGTTGTATTGTTATCAGGTGGTCTAGATTCAACAACAACATTAGCCATTGCAAAATCCAAGGGATTTGACTGTTATGCACTTAGTTTTGACTATGGTCAAAAACAGAAATCTGAGCTAAACGCTGCCGCCAATATTGCCACCCAGTTTGACGCTAAAGAGCATCGAATTATGAAAATATCACTATCAGATATTGGTGGCTCTGCACTCACAGATGACGCCATTGCAGTGCCTGATTTTGTACAAAGCGACGAAATACCCGTTACCTACGTCCCTGCTCGTAATACTATTTTTCTATCCTACGCACTGGCTTGGGCCGAAGTGCTGGATTGCCAAGATATTTTTATTGGGGTTAATGCGCTAGATTATTCAGGCTACCCAGATTGCCGTCAAGCTTATATTGATGCGTTTGAAACAATGGCTAATTTGGCCACCAAGCAAAGTGTTGAAGGCCATAAAACCACCATACACACCCCGTTAATTCAACTTAATAAAGCTCAAATTATTCAACAAGGGTTGTCATTAGAGGTTGATTATTCCAAAACCACCACCTGCTATCAGGCCAATGAACAAGGAGAGGCTTGTGGTGTGTGTGACGCCTGTGAATATCGAAAGCTCGGCTTTATTGAAGCAGGGATCGACGATCCTACACGCTATCAAAATTAATTCTATTTTTTTGCAATTTAGGCTTGTTTTATAGCCAATAAAAGATAAAATAATAACTTTATTAAATCAAACAGGAAGTAACAAATGAGCATTGAGGAAAGAGTAAAGAAAGTTGTATCTGAGCAATTAGACGTAAGTGGTGATATTGATAACAACGCTTCATTTATTGATGATTTAGGTGCGGACTCTCTAGATACTGTTGAATTAGTAATGTCTCTTGAAGAAGAGTTTGACTGTGAAATCCCTGATGATCAAGCAGAAAACATTACAACTGTTCAACAAGCGATCGACTACGTTAACAATAATTTGTAACTTCCGTTTAGTTAGCTAAACAATAAGGCGCTTTCTTCAATGAATTAAGCGCCTTTTTTAATTTTTAAGAGTATCAATTATGAGCAAAAGAAGAGTTGTTATTACTGGCATGGGTATTGTTTCTCCCGTAGGAAATTCCATTGAAGAGTCTTGGAAAAATATCCTGGCTGGTCAATCTGGCATTAACACCTTAACCAATATTGAAACTGAAGGTCAGTCAGTCACTTTTGGTGGTTCTGTTAAAGATTTTGATATTACAGATTATCTAAAGCCTAAAGATGCTAAAAAAATGGATACTTTTATTCATTATGGCATGGCTGCTGGCATTCAGGCCTTTGAGGACTCTGGCATTGAAGTGACTGATGAAAATGCTGAGCGTATTGGTGTTGCTATTGGCGCTGGCATTGGTGGCCTTGGTACGATTGAAAAAACAGCCGACCTGTTCAGAGAAAAAGGCGCTAAGCGTATCTCGCCTTTCTTTGTACCCTCTTCGATCATTAATATGATCTCTGGCAACCTGTCGATCAAATATGGTTTTAAAGGGCCAAATTTTGCCATTGTCACTGCTTGTACAACTGGTACACACAACATTGGCGATGCATCTCGTTTAATCGAATACGGTGATGCTGACGTGATGATTGCAGGTGGTGCGGAAATGTCAACTACCAATTGTGGCTTGGGTGGTTTTGCTGCTGCTCGCGCCCTATCCACTCGTAATGACGACCCATCAACTGCTTCTCGCCCTTGGGACAAGGATCGTGATGGATTTGTCTTGGGTGATGGTGCCGGTGTGGTGGTGTTAGAAGAATACGAACACGCCAAAGCGCGTGGTGCAAAAATCTATGCAGAGGTTTCAGGTTACGGCATGAGTGGTGACGCTTATCACATGACCCTGCCTTCAAAAGGTGGTGAAGGTGCAGCGCGCTGTATGACAAATGCCATGCGCAATGCAGGTATTAATGCTGAACAAATTGATTACATCAATGCTCATGGTACCTCAACCCCAGCGGGTGATCAAGCAGAAACTGACGCTGCTAAGCTAGCCTTGGGTGATCATGCCTATAATATCGTGATGAGCTCTACAAAATCCATGACAGGGCATTTATTGGGTGCTGCTGGCGGTATTGAGGCCATATTTACCGCGCTTGCTATTAGGGATCAAATAGCACCACCAACCATTAACATTATCAATCAAGATGAAAATTGTGATTTGGATTATTGTGCTGATGGCGCCAGAGAGATGACGATCAACCACGCTATTTCTAACTCATTTGGCTTTGGTGGCACCAATGGCACCATCTTACTTTCCAAATTGTAAAAAAAATGCCTAGCAATTGCTAGGCATTTAAGACTTGAATCAAGGTTTAAGTTTATTTTTCAATCGCTAAATCCACGCCTTTAATTTGGTCTGCATCTGCAATCAATTCTTTAATAAATTCATAAACGGCTATCGCGCCATTTTGAATACTACTCATTGCCGCTTCTTTATTAACCACTAAAGTCCAGCTTTCAGCTGTTGAAACAAATTGAATAGCGCCACCAATTAGTGCCAAAATAATAATAACACTGATAATAAATTTAATCATAATCATCTCCTAAAAATAAAAAAGCATTGTACCTAATTTACAATGCCATTGGCCTGTAACAAGCCGTCAATTGATGGCTTTGAACCCCTAAAGGTTTCGTAGCTTTTCATAAAGTCTTGACTGCCGCCTGTCTCTAATATCTGATGTAGAAAATCAAGTGAGGCTTGAGAGCCTATTCCACCTTGTTTTTGAACATAATAATAAGCATCTGCTGCCAACACCTCTGCCCATTTATAGCTAAAGTAGCCTGCCGCATAGCCACCAGAAAAAACATGGCCAAACGTATTTAAAAAACGATTTTCGTTAATTGCTGGCATAAGCGCAGTGTCCTTACGGACCTCTTCTAAAACACCGTAAGTATCTTGTGTATCTGTATGCGTTTTAAGATCCCATAACGAAAATTCACACTGACGCAACATGCCCATAGCTGATTGAAAGTTTTTAGCGGCAATTAATCGATCATAGAGTTCATCGGGTAAGTGTTCTTGAGTGTCAATATGTGAAGACATTTTTTTAACCACCTCACGCTCATAACAGAAAAATTCCATATACTGACTAGGTAGCTCGACACCATCCCAAGGAACACCTGATATACCAGCAGCGCAAGCATATTTCACTTTAGTCAATACATGATGTAGCGCATGGCCAAATTCATGGAATATGGTGACAATCTCATCAAATTCAAATAATGCAGGCTTGCCTTCACTGGGTGAATTTAGATTACACACAACAAAGGCTACTGGTATTTCGTCATCATGCAGTGGTTGATAATCTGCCATCCATGCGCCACCGCGTTTGTCTTTCCTTGCATACAAGTCCAGATAGATCTTACCCACTAATTTACCATTAGTGCTAATTTGCAAAACGCGCACATCTTGATGGTAGCTTGGCTCATCTATTTGCTTGACTGATACCTGATATAAACTTTCAATGGTTGAAAATAACCCTTCTAAAACTTTTTTCTCTGGAAAATATGGCGTTAACTCTGATTTTTTAAAACCAAATTTTTGCTCTTTTAATTGTTCACTGTAAAAACCCACATCCCATGGCTTAAGCTCAATACCTGCAAATTGCGTCAATTCATCAAGCTCCGCTTGCGCCTGCGGCTTAGATTTAGTCACCAGATCCGTTAAAAAATCTATTATCTGCTCGATACTTTCAACCATTTTTGATTCAATCGACAACGTTGCGTAATCTTTAAAGCCTAATAAATTAGCCATTTCATGACGCAGTAGGAGAATCTCATCCATGATGGCTTTATTGTCATATACTTTATCAGTAATTCCTAACTCAGACGCACGTGACACATAAGCACGATACACCTCTTCTCGCAGCGCCTGATTATCAAGATAGGTCATTACATCCATATACACAGGTACTTGTAGATTTAGCTCGTAACCATTGTCGGTTTTAATTTTAGCAAGCTCTGTTTCGCCATAACCTTTAAGCTCATCAAGTGATACAACTTTTGTCCATTCATTGGTGGCTTTAAGTGAATTTTTTGAAAACTGATTGCTCAGCAAGCTCAAGCGCTCTTTAATGGCTTTAAAGCGCTTAGATTGCTCACCTTCTAAACCTACGCCTGATAACTCAAAACCATCAATTGCATCATTTAAAATGTGAGATTGTTGGTCGTTAAGCTGAGTATTCTTTAAATTTTTATAAGCTTGATACAAAGCCTTATTGCTTGAAATTTCAGAATAAAAATTAGTAATAATGGGCAGTGTTTGTTCATACTGTTCATTAAACTCATCGTTAAACATCGTGGCATTTAAATGTGAATTCACACTGGTCAAACGACCCAATTCACATTCAAAATCATCGGTAGCAGAAATAACACTATCCCAATCATTACCCTGTTCAGCTTGAGCAATTACCTCAAGCCCTTGTTGGGTGAGTTGCTCAACGGTTTCAACAATATTTTCTGGTTGGAAATTCGGTATAGGGTTTTTCATGCTGTAGTAAAAAATGTAGTTAAACTTTCTCTTGTTTTATTTTCATTCATTGCTCTATGAAATAGACACTCTCAATTCCTTGCCAATACTTTTAGTAAAATTTTCCAAAGTAGAAAGTTTAATGTCACTGGCATGATTTTCAATTCTTGAAATCGCTGATTTTTTAGTATTAAGTTTAGCCGCTACATCTTCTTGTGTAAATCCAGCATCTATTCTTGCTTGTTTTAACAAAACACCAATCTTAAATTCATCATAGCCTTGTTCAAAATCTTTGGCAAATTCACTGTCTTTTTCTTTTCTTGTTTTTATGTATTTTTTTAAATCACTCATTTTTTTACTCCTTTATCTTGATAGATAATCTTTTCTTCTTTTTAATGCTAAATCAATTTCAGTTTTTGGCGTTTTCTGATCTTTCTTTTTAAATCCATTAGTAAGCACTACAAAACTACCCCGATATTAAAACCCTAAAAATCTAAAACTATTTTTGTTAACACTTACTCTAACTTCTACAATTCCATCACAATTCTTTCATGGTTTATAATAATTAACAGGCACCCTGTCCAATTCTTCAATCAACTGCAAAACCCAAGCTATTTTCTTAACCTCTTTAGCTGGCAAATTGTCCAGATATTCTTTGACAGGTGATCGACCAGCAGGAAGTTGATAAAATAATATTTCTTTCATGGGCACATGTTAACATAAACGTTAACTTTATTGTTAACAAACTCTCAAGCTTAAACAAAAGACACTTTATCTATTGGTCTGTAGTGCCCCGTCAATCTTAGACATAAAAAATAGTCTTACATCTTTCAAATAAGGGTCAAAGATTTGCAATAATAAATACACCAATTCACAACTTAAATCAAAGTTGTTTGTAAAGTTGACGCCCTTGTCTTGATAATTGATAGAGGGTAAGAATTCCTCATTTTTATTCAAAAAAAATATAATAGCAGTGGTAATTCTAAGGGAGGCTTATCTACGTTTTCACGTGAAAATATAGTGTAAATAACTTATAAATATGTATAAGTTATTGATTTTTAATTAAAAATATGGTGGAGAGAGAGGGATTCGAAC
>JACNGB010000024.1 GCA_014384345.1 Candidatus Thioglobus pontius | reverse complement strand
TAAATAACTTAAATATTAATAAATTTTAAACGTAGAGTTTTTGTTATTGTGTAAGGCAGATTTAAAAAAAGACGACTGAGCATAGGTAAGACTATTCGATTGAGTGTTTTTTTAAATCTAACAAAACACAGTACAAAAAATCAAAGTTTAATGGTTTTCAGAGACTTGGTTGATGGTGTACTTAGGAATCTCTACCACCAAATCAGACTCCCCAACCACTGACTGACAAGATAGGCGTGAATCTGGCTCCAAACCCCAAGCTTTATCTAACATATCGTCTTCTGTTTCATCTGATTCTGGCAGTGAGTCAAAGCCTTCACGCACATAAATATGGCAAGTGGTACAGGCATTTGACATCTCGCAAGCATGCTCAATATCAACATCATTTGCCAACATGGCATTACAAACAGTCTCGCCCGATTCAACTTCAATAACAGTGCCTTCTGGGCATAATTCATGGTGAGGTAAGATAATGATTTGTGGCATGGTTTTTTCCTAAATTTAAACTAATCTAAAATTCATCGACATTATGACCTTGCATGGCTTTCATGACCGTTGCATTCATACGCATCTCAACAAAGTCGGTGCAAACTTTTTCAAGGTTATCGATTTTATCTTTAATTATTTTTTCTTGAGCTGCTTGTTTAACGCTATCTAGTTCGGAGCGTGCAATCATTATGTTATTAAGCATTGTATCATCAAGCATAGATTTATCTTTATCTAGAGCTGAGTCAATTGCCTCAAGTGTTCTACTGGCCTCCACTTGCATTTCATGCAACTGACGCGCCTCAATGTCTGATTTGGCAAACAAAATGGAATCTTTAAGCATCTGTTCCATTTCGCCATCAGTTAGCCCATAGGATGGCTTAATAACAACTTGCGCCTTAACGCCTGAGGTTTGCTCTATAGCTCTAACCGATAATAAGCCATCAGCATCCACTTGAAATTCAACACGGATACGTGCATTGCCCGCTACCATTGGCGGAATGCCTGTCAGATCAAACCGACCTAAAGAGCGACAATCTGCAACTAATTCACGCTCACCTTGTAACACATGAATACTCATGGCGGTTTGGCCATCCTTAAAGGTGGTAAATTCTTGAGCGCGGGTGATTGGAATGGTGGTGTTGCGATGAACAACTTTTTCAACCAAGCCGCCCATGGTCTCCAAGCCTAATGATAATGGCAATACGTCTAGTAATAACATATCATCAGCTGACTTATTGCCAGCCAATACATTGGCTTGAATAGCAGCACCTTTGGCCACCACTTCATCAGGATTGATTGAACATAACACAGGCTTGTTAAATAAATCACCCACCATGCTTCTAACCAGTGGCATGCGCGTTGAGCCACCTACCATGATAATATCCTTAACTTCATCAAGCGCTACATTTGCATCTCGAAGTGCGCGTTTAGTCAACAGTAGTGTGCGCTTAATCAACTTGGCTGATAATTCATCAAATTTTTCACGAGTGATTTTGTAAGGGGTTTCAATACAATCAAATTCTGCAAACGCTTGATCGCTTAAAGTTTCTTTAGCGGTGCGAGCAAATTGTTTAATTTTTTGCATTTGGGTAGGGGTTAGTTCACTCACGCCCATTTGCTCAACACAATCATCAATAATTAACTGATCAAAATCATCACCACCTAGTGTTGAATCACCACCCGTTGCCAACACTTTAAATACACCTTTACTAAAACTTAAAATAGAGATGTCAAACGTGCCACCACCCAAATCATAAATAGCATGCACACCCTCTTCACCTGACTCTAAACCGTAAGCAACTGCCGCCGCAGTTGGCTCATTAAGTAATCTTAATGTGTTGATTCCTGCTAAGGTGGCTGCATCTTTAGTAGCTTGACGTTGCGCATCGTTAAAATAAGCGGGCACAGTAATAACAGCGCCAACTAAATCTCCACCCAATGATTCTTCGGCCCTTTGTTTTAACGCAGATAGAATGGTACTTGAAATTTCAACAGCTGATAAATCACCCATTGCTGTATGAAATAAGACATTCATGCCATTTTCAACCAATTGATACGGGCAGTTTTTAAACGCCTTGACCTCTTTGTAACCTAAGCCCATAAAGCGCTTAACCGATACAATCGTATTGGTAGGGTCAGTCTTAGCGTATGGGCACGCATCACAACCAACCGTGAGTTTATTATCCTTACCGCAATGAACTACTGACGGCAAAATGGCCTCATTATTTTCATCAGTTAAAATAACACTTTGACCACTTTTAACTGAGGCCACCAAAGAGTTGGTTGTACCTAGATCAATGCCAATGGCTAACTTATGTTGATGCGGGGCACTAGATTGACCTGGTTCTGCAATTTGTAATAATGCCATTGTCTATATCCACTCATCCATGAGTTGCTTTGCATGGGTGTTTAATTGCTCATAAAACTTCAATTCTCGCACCGAATTTTTAATTTGATCTTGGGTGTCACTGGACTCAAAGGCAATGCGAATGTCATTAACATTTGTTTTAATTTTTTCACCAAGCTGCTCGATAAAATCATCTAAAGCCAGCTCATCATGTGCGGCTTCAATCGCTTCTAAGTCCTCTCTTAATGATATTTGAGACATTAAAAAATCAACATTCATTTGTGTATCTTTCTCATCAAACGCATTAACACCCTCTAGCTCCAACAAGTAGGTTGCACGAGTCAAATTTGATTTTAGAGTGTCATAGGCAGTGTTAATCAATGATGTATTTTGCAACGCAAGATTTTTATCTTTATCGCTCGCTGTGGCAAAATTATCCGGATGAAACTGAGTGACTTTTTGTTGATATGCCAAGTCTAATTTGGCTAAATCGATGTTAAAGTTTTGAGCTAAAGAAAATAATTCAAAATAAGTTTGCATCAGTTTGTCAGATTAAAAGCTTTAAACCGTGAACGATTCACCGCAGCCACATTCAGCTTTGGCATTAGGGTTGTTAAACTCAAAGCCTTCATTAAGCCCTTCTTTGACATAATCAACTTCAGTCCCATCTAAATAGATTAAACTTTTGCCATCGATAATAACCGTTACCCCGTTATTTTCAAAGAGTGTGTCATCTTCGTTCGCACTATCAACAAACTCCATGTTGTAACCCAACCCTGAACATCCTGTGGTTTGCACACTTAAACGAATACCAATACCCGAGCCCCGGTTAGCCAGGAAATCAATAACACGTTTTGCAGCAGTATCTGTTAGGGTAATGGCCATGGTTAGTTACGCTTTGTTTTTAATATCGCTAATCGCTGCCTTAATTGCATCCTCTGCCAATACTGAACAGTGCACCTTAACCGGTGGCAGGGCTAATTCTTCAGCAATATCCGAATTTTTAATGGCCGCCGCTTCATCCAGCGTTTTACCTTTAACCCATTCTGTTAATAATGAACTTGAAGCAATGGCAGAGCCACAACCATAGGTTTTAAACTTAGCCTCTTCAATAATGCCGTCATCATCCACCTGAATTTGTAAGCGCATTACATCGCCACATGCTGGTGCACCAACCATGCCAGTACCAACATTTTTCGCATCTTTATCTAAGACACCAACATTACGTGGATTCTCATAGTGATCCATTACTTTTTCGCCGTATGCCATGTTTTTCTCCTATGTGTGTTATATTAGTTATTCTAATCCTTTTAAGAAAAACTAACCCTTGTATATTTTACGGTGTTAGTGCGCCGTCCATTCAACTTTACTTAAATCAATACCTTCTTTGAACATATCCCATAAAGGCGATAAATCGCGAAGCTTTTCAACTTTTTCACGAACCAAGGCAATGGCTTTGTCCACGTCTTGCTCGGTAGTATAGCGACCAATGGTAAATCTAATAGATGAATGCGCTAATTCGTCAGTTAAGCCCAGTGCTCTCAATACATAAGATGGCTCAAGGCTGGCAGAGGTACAAGCTGAACCTGACGACACCGCAACATCATTAATCGCCATCATCAGTGATTCACCTTCAACATAATTAAAGCTAATATTTAAATTACCTGGAATACGAGCATCCATGTCACCATTAATCACCACCTCTTCCATGCCATCAAAGCCAGCAAGCAAGCGATCACGAAGCGCTCTAATTCTAATGTTCTCTTCATCCATTTGCTCATTAGCAATGGCAAAAGCCTCACCCATGCCGACAATTTGATGTGTAGCCAAAGTGCCTGAACGCATACCGCGCTCATGGCCACCACCATGCATTTGCGCCTCTAGGCGAACACGCGGCTTACGCTGTACGTACAGCGCGCCCATACCTTTAGGGCCATAAATTTTATGCGCTGAAAAACTCATTAAATCAACGGGTAGTTCTGCTAAATTAATCGCCACCTTGCCAGCAGATTGCGCTGCATCAACATGGAAAAATATTTTATGTTCACGACATAAATTGCCGATTGCTTCAATATCCTGAATGACACCAATTTCATTATTCACATGCATAATAGACACCAAAATTGTATCATCACGCATGGCCGCTTTTAAGACATTAATATCTAGCAATCCATTAGACATCGGATCAAGATAAGTTACCTCGTAGCCTTCACGCTCTAATTGACGACATGTATCAAGCACTGCTTTATGCTCTGTTTTAAGGGTAATAATGTGCTTACCTTTTTTATGATAGAAGTGCGCAATACCTTTAATAGCCAGATTGTTTGACTCAGTAGCACCAGAAGTCCAAACAATTTCTTTAGCATCTGCACCAATTAAATCAGCTACTTGTTGACGCGCTTTTTTAACCGCCTCATCAGCTTGCCAACCATAATAATGAGAATTTGACGCTGGATTACCAAAATCTCCATCCATGGTTAAATATTGCATCATCTTGTCAGCAACACGCTTATCTACTGGCGTTGTTGCTGAGTAATCCATATAAATTGGCGTAGTCATATTTATAAAATTCCTGTATTTTGTTGTTGATCATCAATGACCATTTGTAATGTTTTTGAACTTAAAAAATCTCTAATTTGGCCACTCACTTCACACCAAAGTCTGTGCGATATACACTGTCTGCCATTATGACACCCTGTTGTACCACTACATCTGCGCAAATCAATGTTCTCATCAACTGCTTCAATGATTTGTGTTAAGTTGATATCTTTAGCCAGTATGTTAAGCAAATAACCGCCACCTGGACCACGCACACTTTTAACCAATTCTGCACGACGCAGTTTGGCAAATAATTGCTCTAAGTAAGATAATGAAATGTTTTGTCTTTGTGAAATAATATCTAAAGTAATCGGCTTACCCGTATCGTTTGATGCTAAATCTAGCATCGCTGTTACCGCGTAACGTCCTTTCGTAGTTAATTGCATATTAGTCCTTTCTAAAATTAACGAATGCTAATTATACGCTTAACCAAGTCTTTTAGTCAAGTAAAAAACCTTTAATAATTACGGTTACTTACTTTCAATTTCTAAATCATTCACAGAGCTGTCTTTTTTCTCAGTGAGATTTAACTCTTTTGAAACTTTGTGCAGTTGTGAATCTACATCATGCAAATGCTGCAAAATAGAGTTAATTGCCTTAACTGTCGGATCGTCAGCGTCGCTACCAACTGCATAAGAATCGAAATGATTTGATTTTACAGTTTTTTCTTTAAGCACACGTCCTGGTACGCCAACCACAGTCTTGTCAGCCTCAATAGACTTAACCACCACAGAATTTGACCCCACACGCACATTATCGCCGAGGGTAATTGGACCAAGAATTTTCGCACCTGCGCCAATTACTACATTGTCACCTAGCGTCGGGTGGCGTTTACCTTTTTGCCAAGTGGTGCCACCAAGTGTTACGCCGTGATACAGGGTTACATCATCACCAATTTCAGCGGTTTCACCAATCACTACACCCATACCATGGTCAATAAAAAACCGACGACCAATGGTTGCACCTGGGTGAATTTCAATGCCGGTAAACCAGCGTGACAACATAGATATAAAACGCGCAAGCCACTTAAGTTTTAACAACCACAGACGATGCGTCAGACGATAAAACAGCATGGCCTGCACGCCGGAATAGCAAGTAATTATCTCAAAGGTATTTCTAGCAGCAGGATCACGCTCAAAAACACTTTGAATGTCTTCTATAAATCTCATGGCGAAATTATATCATAATTGACTAATAATCTTAATCAAGCAATAACCACAACAACAAACACAGTTTAAACTAATATTTAATAGAAGCTTTAAAGCGTTTATAGTTCCATAAATACTGCTCAGGCTTTGTTAAAACTAGCGCTTCAATGACTTGATTCATTAACGCTACATCGTCTTCAACTTTTCCAGAATCAGATAAGACATTAACCGCTTTAAAGTTTAACTCATAGCCTTGACCTTTGGGCAATCTAAGCGCCCAAGTTAAAACAACTTTAGCGTTGTTCTTTCTGGCTAATTTAACAAGCAAGGTCATGGTTCTGGCACTGGTGTTAAAAAATGGTGCAATCACCCCGCCTTCTTCACCAGGATCTTGATCAGGCAAGATGCCTATTATTTCTTGATTTTTAATAGCACGCTGTAATTGAATAACCCCTTTTTTATCAGCCGTTGCCATGGATAAATCACCCTGCTGTCGATTGGTAATCAGCAATTTTTCTTGTGAAGTTTTTTTCAATGGCTTGTATAAAAAAGTTGTAGGCTTAAGCAAAGAGACGACACGCCCTGTAATTTCCCAACAGCCAAAATGTGGCACCAGCAATATCACTGGCTGATTAGAATCTAATTTCTCAATACCAATAGTCTTGGTAATTTTGGCTTGGTTTTCTTTAAAACTCTTTAGCCAAATATGGCCAGTTTCACTCAAACCTTTGCCTGTTTCTATTAAAGATTTTTTAATCAATTGCGCCCGATCTTTCTCGCTCATCTGCGAAAAGCAAGCTTGTATATTTTTCCTAACAACTGCTTTTGAATCGCTATTAGTAATATATAAATAATAACCAATGAGCGAGCCAATCCAATGGTTAAGCCTAAGTGGCATTGTGGCAAAAAACCGCAAGATAAATTTAATCATTAACTTCGTCCAATAACGGTCTCATAGCGCTCAATAAATTTTTATACAAATTGGGTGTGCGCTTTTCTTCGGTTAATAGCCATTGCTTGAAATGATCTCGCTCTGTAGGCATGGTAAAGCAAGCTGGGCATGAATCGGCAATTACTGGTAGTTTTGTCGATTGAGCAAAATCCGTTAATTGACGCTCACGTACATAAACCATCGGACGAATAATACGTAAGTCTTTAGCGTCATTGACATAATGTGCCTTCATGGTTTGAATTTTGCCGTTATGACACATGCTCATCATCAAACTTTCGCTCAAATCATCAAGATGCTGTCCTAATGCCAAAACGTTGTAACCTTCTCGCCTAGCCACTTGATACATCAACCCGCGCTTAATACGCGCGCAAAAAGAACAATAAGAATCCCCTTTCATACTTTCTTTGGCTTGCTCAAGAATGGGAAATTCTTCAAAAAAATAAGGCGTGTCGAATTGCTTAAAAAACTCTTCTAAAGCTTGTGGCTCAAACCCTTCAACCTGAGGGTCAATGGTAACAACACCTAAATCAAATCGAATGGGTGCATGACGCTGAAAATGCCTTAACAAATGAAACAAACTTAAAGAATCTTTGCCACCAGAAACCGCTAATAAGATTTTATCATCTTCTTTAATCATGCCAAAATCACTAATGGCTCGCCCTACTGGCTTAACCAGCAATTTAGGCAAAACTACTCTTGGTACAGCCATTGTCTTTGTTGTTTGATTGTCTGATTATCCAAATCTGACTTGATGCTTAACTGACAAAACGTTGGTGTGATTTCACCAATTACGACTGGAATTTTTAGCAGTAGCCCATCACGCAGGATGCCGATTTTAATCAACTCACCCGGGTTGAATTTATTAATTTCGGCAACCAGTGCTGCCTCTTTTAGCTGCTGATGATTAACGCTAATAATTTTATCACCCACATATAATCCGGCGCGTTGAGCACTAGTATCACTCAGCACTTGAATGATTTCACTATGCTCGCCTTGGGTTTTAATAGTAACACCAAAATCAGACAAATCTTTAAAGTAGCGCACAAATTCACACTCAACCCCTACATGATCGAAACTAGCTTGCAAAGGAAGTTCCTTAACGCCATATAAGTAATGATCAAAAAACGGTGTGAAGTCATTATCGGTCAATTGGTTAACAATAGCTAGAATTGTATTATCTTCCAAACCAGAATCTTGGTAATTTTCCCAAGCAAAACGCAAAACATCATCCAAAGATTTTTCACCTTGAGTGCATTTTCTAATCTCTACATCCAATACAAACGCTAGCAAAGCACCCTTGGTGTAATAGCTAACAATCGCATTAGGTGCATTCTCATCCTGCTGATAAAACTTAGTCCAGGCATCGTAACTAGAATCAGCCAATGATTGGGTTAATCGACCCTTGGATTTTTGCACTCGAGTAATGGTTTGTGCAAATAGATCTAGGTATTGCTCAGGGGTTAACAGTTTGGTTCTTAACAATGACAATTCATCATAGTAAGAAGTAAAACCTTCAAAAATCCATAGCTGCTGTGTGTAGTTTTCGCGGCTTAAATCTAGCTGATGAAAACTAGCAGGTTTAATGGTTTTAACCCACCAAGCATGGAAATACTCATGAGAACACAAAGCTAAAAAACGCGTGTAGTCTTTGTTAATAGCGCTCATACCAGCAACCGGCAACTCCTTTCGAGCACAAATTAAACTGGTGGAATTTTTATGCTCCAATCCACCGTAGCCACTGGTTCTGACTAACGTTAAAAACAAGTACTCATCAAAAGGAATATCACCATTAAAAAAATCAATATGATGATTGCAAATAGTTTTAAGATCTTGCTTTAAGCGCGCAATATCCGCATTGTGCAAGCCAGTTAATGCCATTTGATGCTCAACACCTTTAACATCGAAATCGAATAAAGTGAAATCAGCCATCTCAACTGGATGATCGATCAAATCTTGGTGATTATCAGCCACATAATGTAGCTTTGATTGCTCTTTTAAGCCAGTTACATAAGACCACTCGCCTAATGTCTGCTCAGACGCTGCAGGTGTAATAACGAGCTCACAAGGCTCATCTTCATAGCCAAGTGGCAACAAAAACAAACTAGTACCATTAAAAAAACCACGCTCATTAGTTAAATAAGCGCTACGAACTGACAAATCAAAAGCGTACACCTCGTAAGTTAACTTTAATTCATCCTCACAAGGGTGTGTAATCCAATGGTTTTTATCCAGTTTTTTTATGGCAACTGACTGGCCGCAACTCTGAGCACTAATACTAACAATATTTTTAGCAAAATCTCGAATTAAGTAACTTCCTGGAATCCAGCTTGGCAATGAAAAAACTTGGCCTAATGGGTTTGGCTCTTCAATTTTTAGCTCAACTTCAAACAGGTGTGCATGTATATTTTTTACCGAAACTTTATAGTGAATCGTCATTATAACAATTGATCAATAACCGCTTTAAATTCGAGCACTGATTTTTGATAACTGACTGCAGCCTGGGCGTAAGCTAAGTTTACTTCATGCACATTGTTTTGCGCTGAAATCACAAAACTCATTTGCGAATTACCCAAATTGTAACGTTCTTTTTCAGCCAAGGCGCGAGAATTAGCAATCTCAATTCTGGCTTGATAAGTATTTAATAGCTTTTGTAAGTGTGTCAACTTCTTTTTCAAAACACCTGCTTCAACAGTTAATTCAATCAATTGTTCTTCAGCGGCTTCTTTTGTTTTAGATAAGCTAACCTGGGTTTTGTTAAGTAAGGCTTTTGCCTTTGTATCTCCTATCGGGTAGCTCAACCCAAGGCCAACATTCCAATCATTGTCATTTTCATTACTAACACCAAGTTTTAGATCTAGTTGAGCCTGAGCATTACTTTTATCACTTAACAGTTGTCTTTGCAAAAGATCGCGCTCTAACTTAAGTGTTTTCATCTCGGTGACGCCATTCAAATAATGGCGCAAATTACCAAGATCAAAGGCATGCATCTTGTAAAGGTCATAGTCACTAATAATTGAGTTTGACCGCATGTTAAGCGTAACTGATAATTCTTCTTTTAAAAGATCCAGCGTTTGCTCTGCTTGCAATTGCTTCTGTAGCGCTCTTTGATAAGCATCTTCTTGTAAAAAAACATCAATTTGATCTACCACTGACTGAGAAAATTTATCTTTAACTAGCGCCAACTCTTGAGATGCTAGCTCTAAACGTCGGGCGGATAAAGTAAGTTGTTGCTGTGCAAAGCTCAAATCAACCAATTTAAACAATTGAGATAAAATAAATTTTTCAGCACCCTGATAACGCTTAAGCTTATTAATATCAATTCGAATTGTCGACAAATCTCCTGCAAGCTGATCATTAACACCCTTAGAATTCTTAAGTAAAGGTTGTGTGTAATTTAGTGTAATTTTGTCTGTTGCAGATCCATCACTCCAACTATTACTAACTACGATATCGGCGCCAGTATTAGTTAAATTATGTGTCAAACCAACACTGCCGCTAGAAGTTTGGTTGTTTGCTGTATTAGTAGAATCAAGTAACCCTGTAAGCGTCCAATCTTGATTAGCGGTCGTGGCCACATAATCAAGCTCAACTGTTTGTTGATCATAGTCAAGTTGAGTAAAAAATGGATGTGTGTTTTTTAAGCGATCGACAAATTCAGACTGTGTCATTGCCACGGCATTAACACTAAACAATAAAGCAATACTCAGACTAAGCGTTTTATTCATTTAGGAATGGATTTTTTAATCTCGTTAATAATAGCGTATAGTTTTTTGCCTGTCGTGTCAATCACCACATCTGCCACTTCTTGATATAACGGCTCACGGGCCTCAAGTATATCTCGAATGGTTTGCTCACGATTGGTTGACTGTTCTAACAAAGGTCGAGATTTTGACCTAGCAGTTCGCATGACCAATTGCTCAACACTCGAAGCCAAATACACCACAAAACTATTGTTCTTTAGTAGCGCTCTATTTTCAGCCTTAATAACAATACCGCCACCCGTTGCGATGACAATGTTAGAAATATCACAAAGCTCACTCAACATACTGGTTTCGCGCTGGCGAAACCCCTCTTCCCCTTCTACATCAAAAATATGATCAATAGAGACACCGGTACGCGCCACAATTTCAAAGTCTGAATCAAAAAAATCACGCTTTAACACGCAGGCTAGGCGGCGGCCAACCGAAGTTTTGCCTGAGCCCATTGGCCCAACCAAAACAACATTAACCGACTTACTTCCCATATCTTAGCCTAACTCGTAATTTGCACCGCAGTATGGGCACGAACCCTTGCCTTGTTTGTCAAATTGAATATACACCTTAGGATGCATATTCCATTTTTGCGTATCTTTCGGTGGACAATGAAATGGTAAATCTCTAGCTTCAACAGTGGAATGACTAACGTGCTTTTGCTGAAACCCATCAACTGACTCGATCATTTACACAATCCTTTTGCAATCCAAGATTTGTATTGCTCATTGCGACCATAAACGCAGTCAAAATAAAGCGTTTGCAATACTTCAGTAACAGGGCCGCGTGTACCATTGCCAATGGTGCGATTATCCAATTCACGAATTGGCGTTACTTCAGCTGCCGTTCCGGTAAAGAATGCTTCATCAGCACAGTACACTTCGTCGCGAGTAATACGCTTTTCAACTACTTTATAACCTAAATCAGTTGCCAATTTAAAAATTGTATCACGAGTAATACCCGCTAAAGCAGAGGTTAAATCTGGCGTGTAAATAACGCCATCACGAACAATAAAGAAGTTTTCGCCACTGCCTTCTGCGACAAAACCATCAACATCTAATAGTAACGCTTCATCATAACCATCAGTCAAAGCCTCTTGTAGGGCTAACATTGAGTTAATATAATTACCGTTTGCTTTGGCCTTAGTCATAGCAATATTAACATGATGACGTGTATAGCTTGAAGTCTTAATACGAATACCATTTTTCATATTATCTTCACCTAAATATGCACCCCACTCCCAAGCAGCAATAATAGTATGCACCTTAAGTGTGTTAGCACGTAAACCCATACCTTCTGAACCGTAAAAACACATTGGGCGAATGTAGGCGCTGTCTAGATTATTTTTGGCAACTGCCTCTTTTTGAGCTTGGTTGATTTCATCTTTTGAATAGCCAATATCCATATTCATAATTTTGGCTGAATTAAACAAACGATCAGTATGCTCTTCAATTCTAAAAATAGCTGGACCATTAGCAGTTTCATACGCACGAACACCTTCAAACACGCCCATGCCATAATGCAAAGTGTGTGTTAGTACATGAACTTTAGCATCGCGCCAATCAACCCACTCGCCGTCAAACCAAATTAAACCATCTCTATCGTCAAATCCTGGCATCTTCTTATTCCTTATCTAATTCAAACGCACTGTGCAATGAGCGCACCGCTAATTCTAAATATTTTTCATCAATCACTACTGAAATTTTAATCTCACTGGTGGAAATCATTTGGATATTAATCCCTTCATTATGCAATACCTCAAACATCTGTGAAGCAATTCCTGCATGCGAACGCATACCAATACCTACTAGAGACACTTTAACCACCTTGTCATCACTTTGTACGCCGATAGCATCCAAGTCCTCACAAACGACCTCTAAAATACTTAATGCTTTGGCAAAATCATTACGATGTACAGTAAAGGCAAAATTGGTCAAACCTTCACGCGCCGAGACACTTTGAACAATCATATCCACTTCAATATTCGCACTACTGATCGCTTTGAGAATTTTAAAGGCAATACCCGGTTTATCTGGCACACCAATCAAACTTAATTTTGCTTCATCTTTATTATGCGCAATGCCTGAAATAACCGCTTGTTCCATAATGTTTTCCTCACTAGTAATTAATGTACCAACAGGGTTATCAATCAACGATGATAACACCCTTAATGGCACTTTGTATTTCGACGCAAATTCAACTGAGCGAATTTGCAACACTTTAGAGCCAAGCGATGCCATCTCTAGCATCTCCTCGTAACTCACGATATTCATCTTTCGAGCTTTAGGCTCGATACGCGGGTCTGTGGTGTATACACCATCTACATCCGTATAAATTTGGCACTCATCCGCTTTAAGCGCTGCAGCCAATGCCACAGCCGTGGTATCTGAACCGCCACGACCAAGCGTGGTAACATGCCCCTGCTCATCTACACCTTGAAAACCGGCAACAATCACCACTTTTCCTGAATTAAGACTCTCATGAATACGATGATCATCAATAGACTTAATACGCGCTTTACCATGCTCTGAATCAGTCACAATACGTACTTGCGAACCAAGATAAGAAATTGCATCACAACCCAACTGTTGTAATGCCATAGCCAACAAAGAAATAGTAACTTGCTCACCGGTAGTTAGCAACATGTCCATTTCACGTAGAGACGGAACATCTTGAATCTCTTGGGCTAGTGCTGTCATTCGATTGGTTTCACCACTCATGGCGGAAACACTCACCACCAGTTGATCACCGCCATCTGCAAACGCTTTAATTTTTTTAGCAACTGCTTGAATTCGCTCAACTGAGCCTACTGAAGTACCGCCATATTTTTGTACAATTAACGCCATTAAACCATCTATAAATCAATAATCTCAAAATTATACCTCTATCCCCTTGGATTGCCTTTCTATTTTGGTATTATAGGCCTTGCCTATAATACTTATTCAAAAATCAAATCCAAATCAATATCTTTAATAATTAGACCTTTATTTTCTCCAAACACTTTAGATGTGTTTTTAGAAAAAACCTTGTATTCTTGAACTGAGCCTATTTCAGAAATTACACTTTTAATCTCTTTTTTGTTGCAAATAGACTCACCCAATTCCGTACCTAAATATTCAAAAATACTGGACTTAACCAAACTAGATTTTGGATTTATACGATGATGTATGTAGTTTAAATTTACATACACAGACAGCACCGGCAATCCAAACTCACCATCAATCATATTAGCTTTAAATTTTCCCTGAAACAACGAACCAGATCTTTTATATTTTTGATTAAAATACATCGTGTAACTAGTTCCCAGCTTTTGCATAAACCTAGAAATACCATCTTCTGATTCTTGTTTTAATACTAAATGAAAGTGATTTGGCAACAGACAATAAGAAACAATAGATACTAATGCACCTGCATCTTCATCTTTTGCCACCCTGCCTTGGCCTTTATATCTATTGTTATTGATACTAGGGTTTGTGCCATCTTTGTTTAAATCAATCAGCCTTTTGAAAAAATAATAAAGATCCTCTTGTGATTCAAATATATTGCGCTTATCCACACCCCTGTTAAAAACATGGTAGTAGTAATCTTCGTTAAACTGTATCTTCCTAATTGACATTTTTTACCATTCTATAAGTATTATAGGCCTTGCCTATAATACAATTTATTTTTTGGTGCCGAACACGTATTTTGGCTTAAAGATGTAGATTAACAACGGGATGATTGTTAGGGCAATTACCACATCGATAATCAATGCTTCAGAGATGAAGATTCCAAGTGCCCACGTATTAGCTAGCTGAGTCATCAATAGTGGAATGAAGCTTGCAAGTAACACAATGATTGATGCAAATACCGCAGCGCCTGTTGTTTCTAGTGTATTTCTTAATGATTCAACCCACTGGCCACCCGTAGCTTGCATTTCTTCGCGTAAACGCGAGATCATATAAATACCATAATCCACACCCAAACCCATTGCGATTGATAAAGATACTAGTGTTGCAAAGTGCAAATTACCTGACCAGTTTTCAACACTGGTAAAGTACGCGCCCAACCCATACTGCGCAAATAGCGTTACTAACAGTGTTGACGTTAAAATCGCTGCTACCAAAGGCGAGCCAAAAATAAGCGCTGCAATAATAAAGATTGCTAGTGCTGTAACTAATGGAGATTTAATGTATTCAACTTCAGCCACGTCATGCGTTGCCTCTGTCGCCCCTAAGAAGCCACCCACAGACACTGTGTCTGTTCCGCTATCCTCAATGGTAATCGTCTTACCACTCTCTGGCATCAGAATTGTATCGCCCGACTTATAGCCCCAGTCTACCAAGTTAAAGCCTTTTTCATTTTCATGCGTTTTAAAGAATGCTTGAATATCTTTCACGGTTTGATGTGTTTTAACAGGATCCATGGTATTCACAAAACCCATAATCACACCTTCATTCCAGCCCTTGGCTACAAATGAATCTAAATCACCCGCACTAGTATTTGCTTCAAGCAAACCGTTAAAACCAGTAACGATTTCATTCGCATCTGGAATCCACTCAGGATCCTCAGGATCACCATATACATCCATATTTTTAGCAATAAATTCTTCATTTGGAATATGGAAATACTTAAGATCTGGCTCCTGCCCTTCTGGCGTCATCATCAGCATATTTACAATTTTCATAAACTGAATGTATGAACCAGTAAAGCCAATATTCGGATGTGCTCTCATCCAATCTTCTGTTTTTTCAATTGCTGCTTGCACCTCAGCATGATTAAACGCACCTTGTGGCGCATCTTCATCCTCATCCCAACACTTAGTACCTGGCACTTGCGAACCATCATACGAACACGCTGGCAGCATTGGAAAATGCTCAGACTTGCCCTTAAGTGGGATATTTACTGAAATTACGCCTGGCATTACCTCGCCCAAACGACGCAGATCAATATTTGCATCAGAATCATACTTAAATGCCGCACGCGAATAGTTAATACCCACTTCAACACCGGGCATTGGGCTATCAGCCGTTGGCTCAAGCACTTTGGTTTGTACCGCACTCCAGCCAACTAACGCCACAATCATCGCAATTGGGATGATTTTCATCTTGCCAGTGATGACACTTGTTAACGTATTCGCCATGCCTTTTTCAAAATTTGAGGCTTCTGTCATGGCTGCATCTTCTTTAACATGACTACCTGGGAACATCGCCATTAAAATCGGCGCAATGGTTGTGGTGGTAATTAAAATGGTCAACATGCCAAACATGCCAAAATACGCATAAGCCTTGTAGAATGAAATATCCACAAATGACAAGGTAAAGAAGCCTACCATATCCGTTACAATCGCTAGTGTTGCTGGAATAATGGTGGTGGCAATGGCTTTCTCTGCAGCGCTCATTGGTAATCTACCTGCGCCACTATGCAGCTCACTTTGATAACGCCTAACCACTTGCACAGCGTGCCCTGTACCAATAGCGAGTAATAACATTGGCGTAAGTACCATCATCGTTGTTAGCTTATAAGCAGTGAAGCCCATTAAGCCTAACGTAATGACAATCGTGGCAACCACACCAATTAGTGGAAATACCGAGCCTCTCCAGCCTTTGTTTAAGTACCATAGCATACCCACAACAATCAAGAATGAAATCGCAAACAGCCACCACTTCTGCACTAAGTCATACAGCATAAAGGCCAAGAAGTACGGCTCGCCGGCAATACGCACCTCTACCCTATCGCCATACTCAGCTTTGATTGCATCAACCAATGCAATGGTTGAAGATACCCATGGTAAGTAATCAGTCTTAACGGTATCAGCGTAGTCACCCACAATAAAGAAACCTTTGGCACTACACACCTCATCATCAAACCAACCCTCTTGGGCAAACTCACAGCGTGATCCATCTTTAGCTTGTTTTAGCATTAGCATAGGTGCTAATACAGGGTTAGTTTCAATACCTTTCTTAAGATGTGCTAGTTGCACGTCAGCCACTTGCTTGTCTGTAGTGTTAATGCCAGCAACTGGAATTAAACGCTCAAACTTCAGCCCGCCATCTTCAGAAGTGCCCATGTACTTAATCTTTTGCGCCGCAATATCCATAAAGTTAGACGGACGAGCATGATCAAGTGCCACCATATCGTTATGCGCTTTTTGCACCATGTTAATAAACCACGGCTGATACACATCTTCGCTAGTTTCCCACTTGCCGTTTGCGCTTTCACAAATCGCTTGGGTCATTTTCGCCGGGGCTGACTCATGAATACGCAAACCTGTTTCTGGATCAAAACGTACAATTTCATCTGCATCAGCATAAGGATCATTACCACCCACACACTCTTTTAAAACAAAGCCCACCACCATAATATTACCAAAGCCAAACTTCTGCTCGCCGTAGGCATTGGTGGCAACGTAGCGATTAACTTCCGGTAGCAAAGTATCCGGGTCATTACGAATATCTATAAACTGTACAAAGTAGCCCATAAACAGCGTAAATGCCGCCATTAAAGCTAAGATGACTTTACGGTTAGCTATTACAAATGCAGCGTACTTAGATGCAAAATTATTCATGTTTTACTCTCTCCTTAACTCGGTTTAGCACCCCCTTGAGGGGTGGAATGAATGTTTTTTTAAAATTTAAAAACAAAAGCAAAGAAAAAACAATGCTTTTGGTTTTAGATCTTTAAAATAGTTTGTTTATGACTATATTATTAAGTTCTAATTTTGATTAAAGATAGAAAAAAGGCCTGAGATATCCCAGGCCTTTTAATCCAAAGTATTATAGGCCTTGCCTATAATACTAGTTAAATAATCTTAGAAAGAGTA
>JACNGB010000044.1 GCA_014384345.1 Candidatus Thioglobus pontius | reverse complement strand
CAAAATACACCATTGCTAATTAAACTTAGTTGTGCACTTATGATGCGAATTTACTATGAACAAAAACAGGCTAAAAAAAATTAATCTAATTGGCCTTAAAAGGCTGATTTAAGGCTAAAAATAACCTTTTTTAGAAGTTTTTATGATTTTAAAATGTCCAAAAAAGGTTTTTTAAAAAAATTTGGTAAATTTTTAAAATCAGAAGTCTTTGGTAGAAATATTATTAGCCTTTAACCAAGTTTTGAATTTTGCTTGAATATCTTCTAAGGTTTGCTGGTTATCTGCTTCAAAGCGCAATACTAAACATGGTGTGGTATTAGAAGGGCGAACCAAGCCCCAGCCATTTGAATAGTCAACTCGAACGCCATCAATAGTAGTAATCTCGGCGCCTTTAAAATCTACATTTTCAGCGAGTTTATCCATAGCTTTAAATTGATCGCCTTGCTCGTCAAAGTGAATGTTAATTTCTGGTGTGTTGATACTATCTGGCAAATCGGCAAAAACCTGTTCGCAGGTTTGATCTGTTTTTGAGAGGATTTCCAATAAACGTGCACCTGTATAAAGTGCATCATCAAAGCCGTACCAGCGCTCTTTAAAGAAAATATGACCACTCATTTCGCCCCCAAGTGCAGCGCCTGTTTCTTTAAGTTTGGCTTTAATAAAGCTATGACCAGTGCGTGACATAATAGCTTCACCACCATGCTCGGTAATGTCTTTAGGTAGCAGAGAAGAGCACTTGACATCAAAGACAATTTTTGCACCCTGATTGCGATCAAGAATGTCTCTTGAGTAAAGAATCATTTGTCTGTCAGCCCAAATAACATTACCTTTGTTGTCAATCAAGCCTAGACGATCACCATCACCATCAAAGGCAAAACCCATGTCAGCACCGGTATCGATGACTTCTTTAATAATATCCTCAAGGTTGTGAAGTTTGGAAGGATCGGGGTGGTGGTTAGGAAAATTTCCATCGATTAAACAAAATAGCTTGGTAACGTTAGCACCGAGTTGCTCAAATAATTTTGGTGCAATATTGCCAGCGACGCCATTGCCACAATCAACAACAATTTTTAGCGGCTTGTCTAGTTTGATATCAGATTTAATTCGATCAATATAGTCTTGTTCAATGTCTACTTTGGTGGAGGTGCCATGTCCTGAAGAAAAATCGTTATTTTTTATGCGTTGGTAGAGTTCTTGAATACGATCACCGGATAAAGCCTCACCAGCAATCATAATTTTAAAACCGTTGTATTCTGGTGGATTGTGAGATCCGGTAATCATAACACCACTACTAGCAGCTTTAGTGTAGGTGGCAAAATAGACCAACGGTGTTGGTACCATGCCAATATCAACCACATGACAGCCGCTTTCTTTTAATCCAGTTTTGAGCGCTTCCATTAAGTCGGGGCCACTTAATCGACCGTCACGACCTACCACGACGCCACGTTCGCCTTTATCAATAGATTCGCTACCAATGGCTAAGCCAATTAGTTTAACCGCTTCAGGGGTTAATTCGTCTTTGACAATGCCGCGGATATCGTAAGCTTTAAAGATTGATTGAGAGATGCTCATAAGTTGATAAAATGTGAATATAAAATAGTTTATTTTAGGCGCAATGAAAGAGAAATTTGAAGTAATCGAAATTGAAAATCAAACAATGACTTTGAAAGTTAATCGATCGGGTGGCTGTAATAGCTGTTCAGCAAGTGGCGGTTGTGGTACGGGTATTTTGGCTAATTATTTTGATCATTACTCTATCTTTAATAAGCCGCTGCAAGCTGGCGTGTCTGTAGGTGATCAGGTTGAGCTTGAAATTTCATCGGCAGAATTGTTTTGGCGTGCTTTTCAACTATATTTATTGCCATTATTAGCTTTATTTGCTGGCAGTGGCCTAGGCATGGTTTATTTTCCAGCTAACGAATTATGGCAAATTGGTTTTGGTTTTGCTGGTTTTTTTGCCAGCTTAATACTGACAAAATATTTTATAAAGTAACGCTATAAAGTGGCGTATTTTTGGGATAATCGGTGTATTTTATAGTTTAGATAAATCACATTATGCCAGGTCAAGACGTAGATCCTTTAGAAACCCAAGAGTGGCTAGAAGCCTTTAAATCAGTAGCCCGTGTCGAGGGTAGCGATCGCGCAAAGTTCTTATTAAATCAGCTGATGGACATGGCGCATCATGAAGGTATGGATTTACCTACGGGTGTTAATACTGCTTATCTAAACAGCATTGCTAAAGAAAAGGAAGTCGCTTCAGATGTCAACCAAGACATTGAAGATAGAATTCTGGCAATTATTCGATGGAATGCAATGGTGATGGTGGTTAAGGCTAATCAGTTACCCTATGAGTTGGGTGGCCATATTGCATCATTTGCTTCATCGGCTGTACTGTATGAAATCGGATTTAACCATTTTTACCGTGGTCCAGATGCAGATCAAGGTGCTGACTTAATATTTTTCCAAGGGCATATTTCTCCAGGTATTTATTCTCGTGCCTTTTTAGAGGGACGTATTACCGAAGAACAGATGCTTAGATTCCGTCAAGAAGTTGGCGAGGGTGGTTTGAGCTCGTATCCGCATCCGTGGCTAATGCCGGACTTTTGGCAGTTCCCAACGGTGTCTATGGGTCTTGGCCCAATTATGGCGATCTATCAAGCTCGCTTTATGAAATATCTTCATCATCGTGAAATTAAGCAAACCGATAAACGTACTGTTTGGGCGTATTTAGGTGACGGTGAGACAGATGAGCCGGAATCACTCGGTGCTATTTCTATGGCGGGGCGTGAGAAACTCGATAACCTTATTTTTGTTATCAACTGTAACTTGCAGCGCCTAGATGGACCAGTGCGTGGCAATGGCAAAATTATTCAAGAGCTTGAAGGTATGTTCCGTGGCGCTGGCTGGAATGTGATCAAGGTGATTTGGGGTGCTAAGTGGGACGAACTACTTGAGAAAGATACTAGCGGCCTGCTTAGAAAGCGTATGGAAGAAGTGGTTGATGGTGAGTATCAAGCCTACAAGGCAAAAGATGGTGCCTATGTGCGCGAACACTTCTTTGGCAAATATCCAGAATTGTTGGCCATGGTTGAGCACATGAGCGATGATGAAATTTATCATTTAAATCGTGGTGGTCATGATTTAAACAAAGTATTCCAGGCGTATCATGCGGCTAAAGCTTGTAGTGATAAGCCAACGGTTATCTTAGCTAAAACGGTTAAGGGTTACGGTATGGGTGAAGCGGGTGAAGGTCAAAATAGTACCCACTCACAAAAGAAGTTGGGCTTAGAGCAGGTTGAAATTTTTGCTAAGCGTTTCGATATTCCAGTGACAGAAACCGACGTTAAAGAATTAAACTTCTATAAGCCGGCGCCTGATAGTGAGGAAATGACTTACTTGAACGCTAAGCGTGAAAAGTTGGGTGGCTCGCTACCGGTGCGTGCATTTGACACCGAAGTGTTGCCAACGCCTGAACTAAGTGTATTTGAAGCATTGCTTAAATCAAGTGGTGATCGTGAAATGTCAACCACTATGGCGCTTAATCGTATTATGACGCTATTGGTGCGTGATAAAAATCTTAAAGATAGAATTGTGCCAATTATTCCAGATGAGGCGCGTACTTTTGGTATGGAAGGTCTGTTTAGACAATTGGGTATCTACTCTTCATCAGGTCAGCTTTATCAGCCAGAAGATCACGACAAAGTTATGTGGTATAAGGAAGATAAAAAGGGTCAAGTGTTGCAAGAAGGTATTAATGAGGCTGGCGCGATTTCCGATTGGATTGCCGCTGCAACCTCTTATGCGACACACAACACCACCATGATTCCATTCTACATTTACTACTCTAAGTTTGGTTTTCAGCGTGTTGGTGATCTAGCTTGGGCGGCGGGTGATATGCAAGCCAAAGGCTTTCTAGTTGGTGGTACCGCCGGTCGAACAACCCTAAATGGTGAAGGTCTGCAGCATCAAGATGGTGACTCTCAACTGGTGGCAAATACCATTCCAAACTGTGTATCGTATGACCCGACTTATGCTTACGAATTAGCGGTGATTGTGCGTAGCGGCTTGGAGAGAATGTATGAGAAAAATGAAAATATTTTCTACTACATTACTACCATGAATGAGCTTTATGCACATCCTGAAATGCCTGAGAATTCTGAAGAAGGCATTATTAAAGGTATGTATGCACTGAAATCAGTGGGTGAGAGTAATCTGCAAGTGCAATTAATGGGTTCAGGCACTATTTTGAGAGAAGTGGAAGCTGCAGCACAAATGCTAGCGGATGATTGGAATGTTCAGTCAGATATTTGGTCGGTAACCAGTTTTAATGAATTAGCTCGTGAAGCGCAAGCTATTGATCGTGTGAATCGTTTTAGTACAGATGCACCAACTGCAGCGTATGTCACTCAGTGTTTAGAGAATGCCAAAGGTCCAGTAATTGTGGCGACAGACTATATGCGTAATCACGCAGAGCAGATACGCAAGTATGTGCCAAATCGTTACGAAGTGCTTGGTACAGATGGCTTTGGTCGCTCTGATTCGCGTGCTGCGTTAAGAGATTTCTTTGAGGTAGATGCGAATTATGTAGTACTGGCAACGCTTAAAGCGTTAGTTGACGAAGGTGACATGGATGGTTCAGTTATTGCGCAAGCGATTGAAAAATACGGTATAAATATCAATAAGCCGAATCCAATGACGGTGTAAACAACAATTGACATAACGAGGAGAATGAGTGTGACACAAGAGGAGTATTTAGAGGAGTTAAGATCAGGTGCAAGAATGAAGTTTGAGGACTTAATTGCGCTGATTGATGATGATTATGATTACACCCCAGCAAGCTTTACCAATGGTGAAGCTAATAATGCGGCTGATGAAAATCAAGGTAGCGCCAAGTTGTTTTGTTTTGCTGCCATTCACCAGCTTAGCCAGCTTGAAACGCTGCATTGTTTTGGTCAATATTATCAAGATGTACTTAATACACCTGAGAGCGACTCTCACGCCAACATTCGAAATTTTATGACTTATGGTTGGGAGGGGCTAAAATTTGACTCCCCAGTGCTAAGTCGCAAGTAACAGTCAAACCGCCTAAACGGCGGTTTTTTTAAATCTATTTTTTATTCATTATGGCGCAAACCGATTACAAGTTAAACACAATTAAAGCTGCTTTAATCACACTGCACAATAATAAATTGTTTGAGTTTGTGGTGATTGGCGTTATTATTCTATCGTCATTATTAATTGGTGTAAAAACCTATGATATTGACCCGGCCTATTTAACAGTGCTCCAGGTGATGGATTTATCCGTAACCATTTTCTTCTTAATAGAAATTGTGATTCGGTTTGCCACCACAGAAAACAAGAAAAGATTCTTTCACAATGGTTGGAATGTATTTGATACGATTATTGTATTGGTTAGTATTATTCCTATTGATCAGAGTGAATATGCTTTGTTGGCACGATTGATACGAATTTTTAGAGTGTTGCGTTTAATCAGTGCTATTCCTGAGTTAAGAAAATTGGTATCTGCATTGGTTAAAGCACTGCCATCAATGGGATATGTGTTGTTGTTGATGTTTATTTTGTTTTATATGTACGCAGCAGTAGGTAGTTTTATTTTTGAGTCTATTAATAAAGAGCTGTGGGGTGATATTGCTATTGCCATGTTGACACTCTTTAGAGTGGTAACTTTTGAAGATTGGACAGATGTGATGTATGAAACCATGACAATCTATCCTTGGTCATGGGCGTATTATTTGTCATTTATCTTTTTTAACGCGTTCGTTTTTTTAAATATGATGATTGGTATCGTGATTGATAAAATGCAAGCAGAAAACAATCAAGAATTATCAGAACAAGATAGTGATCTTCGAGACAGGCTGGCTAGAATAGAGCAAAAGTTAGACAATTTGAAAAGTTAGTTGCTTTTCTTCGGTCCATATTCATAGATAAGCAATCCTATTAATACGAGCGTAATGCCGAAAAATTGAGTGTTGGTAATATGCTCATGATTAAGGGTTGATCCAAGTAGCAGGGCAAATACAGGTGTTATTAAAGGCACAATGCCAACTACTCGAACACTGGTATGTTTAATCAAGTAATAATAAGACATAAAGCCAATAACCGAGCCAAAGACGGCTAAATATCCAATGGATAAAGCTGCCTTAATGCTGGTTTCTGGAATGTTATTATCGAGTATTAACCAGGTAATAATAAATAGTGGCACACTAACCGCTAGTGCGCCAGTTGTAGTTGCTAGCGCAGAAATATTGGCGTTTATCTGTTTAAGCTTGACCGAAATAAACGCTTGAAATATCATTGCTAGTGTTACGCTAACAAGTCCTGTCGTTAGTGTTTCTGCTAATGAAAATGAGTGCTTAAAGATAACAAACAGTCCTGAAAGTCCCAATAAAAGCCCAATGACTTTGCTGGCTGAGAAAAAGGCGTCCTTTAGTAGCGCTAGCGCAAAAACACCAGTGATAATCGGTGTCAAGCCGAATACAACTGAAATTAAGCCTGACGGGATACTGAGCGCTGAATAATACACCAAACTCATGGTGATAAAAATACCCGCACCTGCATAAGCATAATTAGCCAAAGCTTGTTTGTGCAAGGGTAGTGTTTGTTTTTTAATGGCTAGAATCATTAAACACAGTATTAGACCCAATAACATTCTACTGGCCACACTAAAACTAAAGCTAGAGCCAAGGGTTGACCATTGAATGGCCAGTGGTGTGGTTGACCAAATGCCAACAACGGACAAAAAAACGAGATAAATCGGCATTTATAAAGCGCTCATTGGCTGAATAAGGCCTAATTCAAATAATGTTTTGGCAAGTATTGTTTGGCTGTTTGGTAATTTTCTTGTGTTGCAAAAATCGATTAAACTTTGTATTTGCTCTGTTTGATGGTCAAACATCTCCCCATTAATAAAAACTAACAACTGCTGATCTTCAAATAAGTAGGCAATTTTGCACACTGGATAAAGTTCGTAATTTAAGTTAGCATTAAAGCATTCATCTTGATCGTTAAATTGGAGGTTTTGCAAAATTTGCTGATCCAATGTATCGAGTTTGGTGACAAACTTTGCAAAGTTAATTGCATTGATTGGCGCAATCTCGTTGGCTTTTTTAATCGCAGAGTTTGTGATTAAAGCTGGTGTATCTTGATTGATCCAAGTGGGATCTTGATAGTAATTTGTGGCATTTTCTAAGTCAGAATCATCAAACATTTCTGCAACGCTATAAGACCGGTAGCCAAATGATAGTGTCATACATTGATCATCAAGACTTACTCCATGATGTGCAACTTTAGGCGGGATATAAAGGATATCGCCTGGCTCAACCTCGAAGGATTGCTCTGGGGTGAATTGCTGCATAATCCTGAGTGGCACTTCTTTAAGGTAATTATCCAGCGTGCAATTTTTGCTGCTTAATTCCCAGCGTCGTCTGCCACTGCCTTGGAGTAAAAAAACATCATAATAATCAAAATGTGGACCAACACTGCCGCCTTTAGTGGCATAAGAGATCATGACATCATCAAAACGCCAACGTGGAATGAAATTAAAGTGATCGATTAGGTGGTAAACCTCTGGAATAAAGCGATCAACTCCTTGGACTAATAAGGTCCAATTATTTTCAGGGGGTTTGGCGAAATCATTCTCTAAAAATGGGCCGTTGGTTAATGTCCATTGCTCATCATCTATTGAGCCTGTAATTAAGCGTGATTCAAAATCCTCTTCTAGTGATAATCCTGCTAATTCATCAGGGGAAAGGGGAGAGATAAAGTTAGGCAGAGCTTGTCTGATTAACAAAGGTTTTTTTTGCCAATACTCAGCTAAAAATTCCTCTTCTGATATTTTCCCAAATTTAATCAACGTCTTGTTTGTTTCAATACGGACTTAGTAGTCATTAGATTTTTCTTTATCTTGAGGCGTAAGAGTGACGAAGGCAGGGAGTTTATGTATTTATAAACGACCAATCTGAGTTAATCGACAACAAAAAGATAAGGAAAATATAAAACTACTGGTGGTAGTTTGGCGCCTCTTTAGTGATTGAAACATCATGCACATGCGACTCAACCATGCCAGCTGAAGTCACTTGAACAAATTCAGCAACCGTGCGCATTTTCTCTAACGTTTCACAACCTGTGTATCCCATTGATGATCTAACACCACCAACCATTTGGTGAATGATAGGGCGGATAGAGCCCTTAAATGCAACGCGACCTTCAATACCTTCTGGTACCAATTTATCCGCTTTTGAATCTGACTGGAAGTAACGATCTGAAGATCCATGTGCTTGATTCATGGCGCCAATAGAGCCCATACCGCGGTAAGACTTATAAGCACGTCCTTGGTAAAGTTCAATTTCACCTGGAGACTCTTCAGTACCTGCCAGCATAGAGCCAAGCATTACACAATAAGCACCAGCAGCAAAGGCTTTAGCGATATCACCAGAATAGCGAATACCGCCATCAGCGATTAATGGCACACCAGTGCCTCTTAGTGCATCAGCCACATCAGAAATTGCTGTAATTTGCGGCACACCAACACCAGATACAATTCGAGTGGTGCAAATACTGCCTGGGCCAATGCCAACCTTAACACAATCTGCACCTGCCTTAACTAGATCAAGTGCTGCTGCACCTGTGGCAATGTTGCCAGCAATAATGTTTAAGTTAGGGTGTTTAGCCTTGGTTTTTTTAACGCGATCTAGCACGCCTTGAGAATGGCCATGCGCTGTGTCAATAACAATTACATCAACACCTGCTTCCACCAAGGCGTCAATACGCGAACCTGTGCCTGCCGCTACACCTACAGCAGCACCCACTCTTAATTGCTCTTGCTCATCTTTACAGGCGTTAGGATGGTCTGTTGATTTTTGAATATCACGAACGGTAATCATGCCTTGAAGGTCAAAGTCACTATTTGTAATTACAACACGTTCAATGCGATGTTGTTGTAGTAATGCTCTAACCTCAGACATGTCAGTGCCTTCGGTGACGGTAATTAGTTTGTCTTGTGGCGTCATTAAATTAGCCACTGTCTCTTCTAGGTTGGTTTCAAAGCGTACATCACGTCCGGTAATCATGCCGATAATTGTGTTGCCTTTAACGACAGGTAATGCTGAAATCTTGTATTTTTTCTGTTTGTCTAATACGTCTCTAACAGTGGCTTCTGAGCGAATAGTAATTGGCTCGCGAATAACGCCAGATTCAAAACGCTTAACTTTACGCACTTCTTTGGCTTGTTCTTCGGTTGACATGTTTTTATGAATAATACCAATGCCGCCTTCTTGGGCCATAGTAATAGCAAGCTTCGCTTCGGTAACCGTATCCATTGCTGCGGATAAAATTGGTGTATTTAGCGTGATATTTTTAGTGAGCTGAGTGGCCATACTAACCTCTTTAGGCATGGTGGTCGAGTGTGCCGGTACGAGTAAAACATCGTCAAATGTTAGTGCGGTTTTTAGTAAGTTCATTTAATATCTCCTGCGGTTAACGAAATTTGGAAAAATAAAGCCAATTAAAATTCCAATGAATAGAACAAAGCCACCTGTCATAAACCAGTTCCTAGAGCTGGATTCTTGTGTGGCAGTTTTGTTGTTTTTAAGTAATTGAATTTCAGCTTTTAGCTGTAAGTTGGATGTGGTTAGTTTTTCATTAGAGTGCTCTAACTTTAAAGCGTCTTTATAAACTTGTTCAATATGATTTTTTTCAGCTTCAGATTTACTGGTTTGAATCGACAATTTAGTGTTTTGAACTTTGAGTGCTTGTACTTCAGTTTCAAGCTCAGTTTTGCGTTTTGCCAGCTTAGTAATAAGTAGTTTGTTGGCATTATGGGTTTGCTTTAACTTTTCTAATTGAGCTCTAGCAGGCGGGTTGTTTGATAAATACCGGGAGATAATCCAACCGGTTGAGCCTTCAAATTTAACTTGGGTCCAACCATCTTCTGTTGCTTGTAAGATTGACAATTTAGAGCCTGATGACAATGAACGAACAATGTTGTCACCAAAGGTTTTTTCAGACCTCATTGGAATATCCACTTGATCAGTAATATAGACAAATGACTGTGCACTAGCAAGGGTGCTTGTTAGTAGTAGGGCAGTTGTCAGATATTTTAGTCGCATGATTATAGGCTTGAGATTTTATCTAATTGTGCGTTCAAATCAGCAATTGCATTTAGCGTACTGGCTAATCTTTCGCGTTCAACATTAACAATAGCCTCTGGCGCACCAGAGACAAATTTTTCATTATTTAGCTTACCTTCAAATTGCATCTTTTGTTTATCTAATTTTTCAATTTCTTTGCTTAGACGTGCAATTTCTTGATCTTTATCGATTAGGCCGGCTAGAGGGATAAGAATTTTCATCTCACCAACAAGTGCCATTGCCGATTCAGGCGCTTCGTCACTAGGGGCTAATTTGTTAATCTCTTGCATTTTGGCCAGTGTGCTTAAAATATTAGCGTTATTGTTCAGATGAAGTTCATCTGATTCATTGAAATTCTGTACAAAACACGATAAAGGCTTAGAAGGTGGAATGTTCATTTCACCACGGATTTTTCGAATACCTAAAATAAAAGTTTGCAGCCAAATGATTTCAGCTTCTGATTCGGTTGAAACTAGATTTTCATCAACTTGTGGATAAGACTGAGTCATTAAGCTGGTGTTATCGTTACCAGTAATGGTATTGCACTGCTCAAAGATCTCTTCAGTAATAAATGGAATAATAGGGTGTAGCAGAGTGGTTATTTCATTTAAAACTTTAATGAGTGTTGCTTGTGTTCCAGCCTTGGTGGCCTCATCTTGTAGCAATGGCTTTGATAATTCCAAGTACCAGTCGCAGTAGTCATGCCAAACAAATTCATACAACTCTTGACTCATTAAATCAAGGCGGTAATCTGTTAGATGCTTTTCAACGTTTTTCTTGGTGTTTTGTAGGCGCGATAAAATCCATTGATCGGCGGTTGATAAATCAGCTTTTGGATTAATACTTTCACCCTCTAGTTTCATCAATACAAAGCGAGAGGCATTCCATAACTTATTACAAAAATTTCGATAACCTTCAACACGCTTTAAATCAAATTTAATATCACGACCAAAAGAGGCTAGGGCGGCAAAGGTAAATCTAAGTGCATCTGTGCCAAAGGCAGGAATGCCATCAGCAAACTCTTGCTGGGTTTGTTTTTTGATTTTTTTAGCCATTTTTGGCTGCATCATGCCTTGGGTTCTTTTCTCTAGTAAATCTTCTAAAGAGATGCCATCAATTAGATCGATTGGATCTAAGACATTACCTTTGGATTTGGACATTTTTTGCCCTTGTCCATCGCGAATCAGGCCGGTGATATAGATATCTTTAAATGGTACGTCACCAGCAAATTTTAGGCCAAACATAATCATTCTAGCAACCCAGAAGAAAATAATGTCAAAACCAGTAACCAAGACATCAGTTGGATAAAAGCGCGATAAATCTGGTGTTTTTTCAGGCCAGCCCAAAGTTGAGAATGGCCATAAAGCAGAAGAGAACCAAGTATCTAGTACGTCATTATCTTGAGTTAATTTAACGCCTTCACCAGCTTGTGCTTGTGCCTCTGCTTCAGAGTTAGCAACAAAGATATTGCCTTGTTCGTCATACCAAGCAGGAATTCGATGACCCCACCAAATTTGACGAGAAATGCACCAATCTTGAATGTTATCCATCCAGTTAAAGTAGGTTTTATTCCAATTTTCAGGAATAAAGCGAATGTCGCCATTTTTAACTGCATCAATCGCAGGTTCAGCAAGGGGTGCAATTTTTACAAACCATTGATCGGTCATGTATGGTTCAATGACAGCATTGGTTCGATCGCCACGTGGCACCATAAGTTTGTGCGGTTCGATTTTTTCTAGTAGGCCGAGTTCGTCAAGATCTTTAATCATCTGCTTGCGTGCATCAAATCGATCCATGCCAACATAGGCACTTTTAACCGTATCATTAATCTTAGCATCATCAGTTAGAATATTGATAACATCTAAATTATGACGCTGACCCATTTCATAGTCGTTAAAGTCATGAGCAGGGGTGATTTTTACACAACCTGTACCAAACTCCATATCAACGTAATCATCGGCAATAATAGTGATTTTTCGATCAGTAAGCGGCAAGTCAATGGTCTTGCCGATTAAGTGTGTGTAGCGCTCATCCTCTGGATGTACAGCCACTGCACTATCGCCAAGCATAGTTTCAGGGCGTGTTGTGGCAACCACCATTACTTCGTCAGTGTCCGTAATAGGATAGCGCATATGCCATAAAGAACCTTGCTCTTCCGTACTAATAACCTCAAGATCAGATACCGCAGTATGTAAAACAGGATCCCAGTTTACTAAGCGTTTTCCACGGTAGATCAAACCTTCTTCATGTAGCTGTACAAAAACCTTGTTAACCGCAGCTGACAAGCCTTCATCCATAGTGAAGCGCTCTTTTTCCCAGTCAACCGATGAGCCAAGTCTGCGCATTTGCGAGGTGATAGTGCCGCCAGATTGTTCTTTCCAATCCCAGATTTTTTCAATGAATTTTTCACGACCCACATCGTGACGAGTAATATCTTGAGCGGCTAATTGGCGTTCAACCACCATTTGCGTAGCAATACCCGCATGATCTGTACCAGGCTGCCAAAGTGTTTGATCACCCTTGCCACGATGGTAACGGGTAAGCACATCCATAATGGTGTGCTGAAAAGCGTGCCCCATGTGTAATGAGCCAGTAACATTTGGCGGCGGGAGCATAATGGAGTAGGCGTTCTCGCTGGTAGAATTAGCATCAGACGAGAATAGATTTTTGTCTTCCCAAAGGGTGCGATATTTCGCTTCAATTTGTTCAGGATTGTAGGTTTTTTCCATTAACTTATAAAGATGGATTAAACTTTGCAATTATACTATAAAGGGATTGATACGTTGGATAATAAAAGCTGGATTGTGTATTTATTAAAATGCGCTAATAACTCGCTGTATTGCGGGATAACCAACGATTTAACCAAGCGTCTTCGCCAGCACAATGGTGAGATAAAAGGTGGTGCAAAATACACACGTGCCAACACCCCTTGTGAATTGGTCTATCAAGAAGTGGCGCTTGATCGATCAAACGCTTCAAAACGGGAATATGAAATAAAGCAAATGAGTAAAACTGACAAATTAAATTTAATCAAATCGGTATGAGTAATTATCAAAGAATTTCATGTGAAGATCATAGTATTTACGAGTTAGTGATTATGCGAGGACAATCAATGAACGTTGAAATTGATGGCGAGGTGGTCAGCATAAAGCCAATTGACGTAACAACCAAAGAAGGGTCAGAGTTTTTGGTTTACTTGGATGATCAAGCTCACCAGCAAACGATTCGTGCTGATCTGGTGACTATTCAAAAATAGTGAGCATTGATGAGTGATTTAAACAATACCAAACAAATGATTGAGCGTTATGTTGCTACCGATCAAGCTCAAGAGGCGTTGCTAGTAGAGTTATTAGGTCTATCAAACGCACTAACAACAGATGAAAAGCAGCAGTGTATTGAAATGGTGAATAAGCTTGGCGGGCCTTGTAATCATTATTTTGATTTGACCGATGCTATTCAGGGTGATTAATCGTGCTTCTTTTTAAATAAAAAGTAGTTAAAACTCTGAATGGATCCATTTGGATGTGGATGTTTTTCATTAACGGTTTTAATTAGCTCAAACTTACCGCCCAACAACTGAACAATTTTAGCTTCATCATATTGAACAATATCCAGATTTGAACACTCTTTGGGCCCATCTGGTGAAAAGGTTGATAACAAGAAAAACCCTTCTTTTTCAAGGTATTGGTCAAGTTTTTGCAGATAAGTTTGCTGATCTTTTGGATCGGTTAAGAAATGAAAAACTGCCCGATCATGCCAAAGTTTAAACGTGTTGTTTGGCTGGAAATCCAAAACATTCTCATTATAAAAACTTAGCTTTTTTTCTGATTTTTTTAATCTTAGTTTGAGTGTGTTGAGCGCCTCTGTTGATAGTTCAAGTAGTGAAATATCGTTAAAACCTTCTGTTAGTAAATTGTCCGCTAGGATTGACACGCCGCAACCGACATCAATAATACTATCTGTTGGTTTAACGGATGCTAAAATCCAATCAAAAGAAATGGTGGAATGCGATTGATGCCAGCTCACCTGGTCATGACCTTTGGTTTTGTAAACGTTATCCCAGTGTGAGAAAGTGTCTGTCATCTACTACTCAGTTTATAATTTAATGATTTTCAGATTATAGGCTAGAAATAATGAGAATTCTGCATACTATGCTACGTGTTGGTGATTTGGATAAATCTATTGCTTTTTATACACAAGTATTAGGCATGACGCTATTAAGACAAAAAGATTATCCTAAAGGTGAGTTTACTTTGGCTTTTTTAGGTTACGGCCTTGAAGCTGAAAATCCGGCCTTAGAGTTAACCTACAATTGGGGCAAGGATGCTTACGAAGTTGGCACAGGGTTTGGTCATATCGCCATTAATGTTGACGATGTATACAAGGCTGTTGAAACGGCAAAAAATCAGGGTGCTGAAGTGATTCGTGAAGCAGGGCCGATGAGTGCTGGCACTACCATTGTTGGGTTTTTAAAAGATCCTGATGGTTATGAAATAGAACTACTATCTAAAAAGTTTTAATATCTAACTTTTTGTTATAGGCAAGGCCTATAACACTTTTCGTCAGATCTGAAGAAAATGAAAAATCTAGTTAAGCGTAATTCTTACGTCCAGATAGGGCGTGAGCAATGGACAAGGCAATTCCTTGTACCTGAAAATATCCAGTTATTAACGCTCTCTAGACAATGATTTTGTTGGTGGCGCTAAAGGGTGTCAAAAAGGTTTTGCCTTGGCGGAAAAGATCTTCTAAAAATCTCCAAGTGCTTAATCGTAATTTTTACGTCCAGATAGGGCGTGAGCAATGGTATTGATATCTGCATATTCTAGCTCGCCACCAATCGGAATGCCGTGTGCAATACGAGTAATTTGCACATTAAATTGTTTAGCCATGTTGCTAATGTAATGTGCAGTCACCTCTCCCTCAACTGTGGCATTAGTGGCAAGGATGATTTCTGTTACTTGATTGTCTGATAGTTTTTGTTCTAACTCATCCAGCCCAAGTTCACTAGCACCAATACCGTCAATGGGGGATAGATAGCCGCTTAGAACAAAATATTTACCCTTATAAACCCCACTTTGTTCAATGGCATGAATGTCAGTTGGTGTTTCTACAATACATAGCTGAGCGCTATCACGTGTATCGTTACTACAAATATTGCAGATATTTTTCTCACTCAGGGTTCGACAAGACTCACAGTGTTGTACATGCTCCATGGCATCAACCAAGGCTTTGGCGAGTTCAAAGCCGCCGTTACGGTCACGTTCTAGCAAATGATAAACAAAGCGTTGTGCAGTTTTACTGCCCACACCAGGTAGTGCGCAAAACGCTTTATTGAGTGATTCAATCATTAATAGCTATTAAAAGGGTAGATTCATGCCACCGGGTAAGTTCATGCCACCGGTTGCGCCTTTCATTTTTGCTGCTGAAGCACTAGAGATTTGCGCAGTGGCATCGTTCATGGCAGTAAGAATTAAATCTTCAAGCATGTCCTTATCATCCATCACCATCTCGTCAATTTTAATATTGGTTGCTAAGTGTTCACCATTGATGGTAATTTCAACCGCACCGCCAGCAGCCTTTCCAGTGGCGGTTAGCGCTTTAATTTCTTCTTGTGCCTTTTGCATGTTGTCTTGCATTTGCTGGGCTTTTTTCATCATTCCAGCCATTCCGCCTTTAAGCATAATATCTCCTAGTGTTTGGTTATCTCTTTAATTGAATTAATGTCAACTTTTGCATTAAAAGTTTGCTCTAGTTTTTGCACAATTTCGTCACTTAAAAACTCTTGTTGAATGGTGGCTAAGTATTGATTATGAGCCTGAGTTTCTTTTTGTGCAAGGGTTTGTTCTGTTGGTTTGTTTAACTCAATCACCAGGGTTAAGCCTGGGTGTTGAGTCTGAAGACTTTCAAGAATATTTTTTTGTACGTGATCACTTAATAAATTGGCAAACTGCTCATCTAATGTAAGTGTTAATGTGTTGTTTTTAAACGAAGTAAATAGCGTATTTTTAACCAACATTTTAGCGCCACCAGAAAAATTAAGTGTTTGACTTAGTGTTTCCCATTCTTGTTGACTAGAGATTGTTAATGCATTATTCACCTGCGCCTCTACTGCCTCTTTAGGGGCTACTTTTTCTATGGCTAAGGTTTCGCTGTTGTTATTGCTAGTCGGGTGACTAGGCTTGATTTTTAGAGTTTTTTTTTCCGAAGGATTTTGGCTTTGAATGTCTGAATGAAAAGCCAGCATTCTAAGTAATGTCATCTCAAAGCCAATCTGTTCACTCGGCGCAAGCGACATATCCTTGCTACCATTGATCGCCATTTGATAAAAAATTTGCAAATCTTGATTGCTGATAGCTTGGGCTAATTCTGTAATTTCATCATTAACCTCATCTTTCACAATTTGTGCTAAGGAGATTTGATGAAATAAAGAGCTTAAATCTTTTAAGGCGTTTGTTAGGTTTTCGCCACGATGAGCTAAATCTTTGATAAATTCAATCACAGCCTTGGCGTCTTGATTAAATAGATGTTTGGCTAGGGTGATAATATCATCATGATGAACCAAGCCAAGCATGGCTTTAATGTCTTTACTGGTAACTGTACCATTGCCATAAGAAATTGACTGATCTAGTAAACTTAATGCATCACGCATTGAACCGTTGCCAAATTCAGCGATCTGGCTTAGTGCACTTTCTTCATAGCTTAAGCTTTCCGTGTCCATGATAAACTTCAGTTGACCTAATATTTCTTCATGGGTCAGTTGTTGCAAGGTAAATTGCAGACAACGTGATAGAACTGTTACAGGTAGCTTTTGCGGATCGGTTGTCGCTAATAAAAATTTAACATGTTCAGGCGGCTCTTCGAGGGTTTTAAGTAGCGCATTAAAGCTACTTTTTGAGAGCATGTGCACTTCATCAATCAGATAAATCTTATAGCGATTTTTAGTTGGCATGTATTGCGCATTTTCTAAAATATCGCGCATGTTATCCACGCCCGTGTGAGAAGCAGCATCTAGCTCAATCAAATCAACCGACTGGCCTTTATCAATTTCTAAACAAGTCGGGCAGGTGCCACACGGTGTGGAGCTTACACCCGCCTCACAATTAATCGATTTGGCAAAGATGCGAGCAATGGTGGTTTTACCGACACCACGCGTACCAGTAAATAAAAAACCGTGATGCAGGCTATTAGCATCAAGTGCATTAACCAAGGTTTTTTTAGCATGAGTTTGCCCAACTAATTCGCCAAACGTATGCGGGCGGTATTTGCGTGCTAGGACTTGATAATGGTCACTCATACTAAAAAAAATAATTTAAAAGTGGTAGCACTCAGAATAACATCCAACACATAAAAAAATTACTACCGTTGCTTCCTTCCGGACCTGGCGGGGTTTGTAACTATTTATTGCAGGCGCACCCTAAGCACTACCAAAAATTATTTTACGCGAAATAGTTACTAGATTTTTTCAATTAAAGGGTTTTTAGCTCTAATTATTAGTTTTGTATAGTTCTCTTAACTAAAAAAAAGACTTTACTTTGTCAAACATAAT
>JACNGB010000003.1 GCA_014384345.1 Candidatus Thioglobus pontius | reverse complement strand
TTGTTGAACTGCTAAGCAAAAATTTCACTAATATTCAGACTTTCAAGGATTATAATTCCAAAGACCGTGCTATTTTGGCACAAGTTAAAACTAATCTCAACGAGGAGAGACAATGAAAAAATTAATACAATTATTTGCAGCGGCAGCGCTCATTATTACCGCTACAGGTTGTACGGATGATAATAATCAAGCTGCAAATGCACAACAAGATAAAAAAGTTTACACCTTAACTATGGCAGAAACTTGGCCAAGCAATTTCCCTGTTTTTGGCGATGCTACCAAAAAATTTGCACAATTAGCTCATGACATGTCTGATGGGCGTTTAGCAATTAGAATTGATTCAAAAAACAAGCATAAATCAGCGCTGGGTATTTTTGATTTTGTAAAATCTGGTCAATATGATTTAGGTCATTCAGCCTCATACTACTGGAAAGGCAAAGATGCTAATACACTGTACTTCACTACTATGCCATTTGGCATGACAGCTACTGAACAACATGCTTGGTTTGCCTATGGCGGCGGTCAAGAATTAATGGACAAGGTTTATGCTAAACACGGCATGAAATCTATCATTGGTGGTAATACAGGCAACCAAATGGGTGGTTGGTTTAAAAAAGAAATCAACACAGTTGAAGATCTTCAAGGTTTAAAAATGCGCATCCCTGGATTTGCGGGTGATGTAATGGCCAAAGTAGGCGCTAAACCTACTAACATTCCAGCGGGTGAGCTCTACACAGCGCTTGATCGCGGCACGATTGATGCGCTAGAATGGGTAGGTCCATCGCTAGATTTGCGCATGGGTTTTCATAAGGTGGCGCCATATTACTACACGGGTTGGCACGAACCAGCAACAGAATTACAATTCTTAATTAATTTGGAAAAATTAAACTCGCTACCAAAAGACTTACAAAATATTTTAACGAATGCTATGAAACTCGCCGCTTATGATATGTACGCACATTCAGAGCATGCAAGCGCTCAAAACTGGGCAAGCATGAAAAAGGATTATCCAAACATCCAAGTTAAAACATTTCCTAAACCAGTTTTTGATGCTTTGAAACAAGCCAATACTGAACTACTAGAAGAGCGCGCTAAATCAGATCCTGTTGCTAAAGAGATTATTGATTCTCAGCAGGCTTATTTAGCAAAAGCACGCGCCTGGACTGCGATTTCTGACCAGTCTTATCTTAATGCTTTAGGCGATTAAAATTCGATCAATCTATACCCGATGGTTAGAAAGCCTAACCATCGGGCTTTTATTGTTAACGATTCTTAATGTCTTTATTGATGTTGTACTTCGCTACGCCTTCAATAATTCATCTATCGCCTTGCAGGAAATGGAATGGCACCTATTTTCTGCGCTTTTTTTACTCGGTATTTCATACACATTACAAAGTGATGCGCATGTACGAGTCGATATTTTTTATGCCAACCTATTACCTAAAAAACAAGCCTTGATCAATATCATCGGCTTTGTTATTTTTATTTTGCCCATTAGTCTTTTGATTGTTTACTACGGACTTGATTTTGCTTATGGCGCCTACACAATCAACGAACAAAGTGGTGATCCTGGTGGTTTAACCCACCGATTTATCATTAAAAGTATTATTCCCATCAGCTTTATTCTGGTGATTATTTCAGGTATTTTATTCGCCAAAGATAACTATAAGGTATTAAAACAATGATTGGTTTAATCATGTTTGGCGTTACCTTAATACTGTTAACGGTAGGCTTTCCAGTCGCCTTTACCTTTGCGGGTGTGGCGGTTATTTTTGGCACACTAACTGAAGGAGTTAATCTATTTGGTTTTATGCCTTATCGCATCATGAGTGTGATGCAAAATACCATTTTAATGGCTGTACCTTTGTTTATTTTTATGGGTATTGTCTTGCAAAAAACCAGACTTGCAGAACAATTACTTGAGGCTATGGGGGATTTATTTGGCAGCATTCGAGGCGGGCTGGCGGTTTCTACTATTTTAGTGGGCTCATTACTCGCTGCATCTACAGGTGTGGTTGGTGCGAGTGTTATTGCTATGGGTGTTATCTCATTGCCAGTGATGCTCAAACATAACTACAAAAAAACATTGTCGACAGGCGTTATTTGCGCCTCAGGAACCTTAGGGCAAATTATTCCACCTTCGATCGTTTTAATTATTTTGGCCGATGTGTTGGGTGTGCCTGTTGGTGATTTATTTCGTAGTGCAGTCATGCCTTCATTGGTGTTAGTTGGTGGCTACGTTTTATATGTTCTAATTGTTGCTCACATTGATAAAACCGCTGCACCTGCTTTTGTGAGTAAAAATCAACACCTATCAAATACTCACAAATATATCTTGGTTGCTAAGGCTATTGTGCCGCCACTTTCGCTCATTATCGCCGTACTTGGCTCTATTTTTTCAGGCATCGCCACACCAACAGAATCTGCCTCAATTGGTGCAGTTGGTGCGCTTATATTGGCACTTACCTATAAACGACTCAACTGGAATATGGTGCATGAAGCAAGCATTGAAACCATCAAAGTAACCTCGATGGTCTTTGCCATTTTAGTTGGTGCAACTGCCTTTTCCATGGTGTTTACTTATACAGGTGGTGATATTCTTGTAGAAGAATTTATCATGGGACTGCCCGCTAAAGAAATGAGTTTTATTTTAATCTCAATGCTGATTATTCTAATACTTGGGTTTTTTATTGATTTTGTTGAAATTTCACTCATTATTGTCCCGATTTTCTATCCAATTGCACTATCACTTGGCATTGATATGCAGTGGTTTGCTATTTTAATTGCTATGAACCTACAAGCATCTTTCTTAACACCACCTTTTGGATTTAGCTTATTCTATCTTAAGGGCGTGGCGCCAAAATCTATTCAAACCACCGATATTTATAAAGGCGTTATGCCCTTTATTATTATTCAAGTGAGCGTACTCACCAGCTTGATTTTATTTCCCGGCTGGTATGGGTTTAGCGGTTTTTGAGAATTTCTTTAACAAAAGATTCATTCTATCTTTATGAATTGAATCCACCTCGCAATATTTTTCTTGCTGAGTGAAAAAATCTTCCTCTACCCAAGTATCTGAAGGTTTAAATACAGGCGCGGTGTTTTTGCCAGTTTGAACCACGGTGTTATCTGCGTAAATGGTAATATTTTTATCGCTATAAAAAATCTCTTTTTCAGCAGATACACTCACCGATAAAGTTAGTAACGCCATTAATAAGATTTTTTGAAATCTATCCATTGTTTTATTCTACAACAAATCTAGGTACAAGTTTTATGAGTATTGTTTCTTACTATAAGGCAAATTTTAAGAATTCGAAGAAACATGGTCAACCAATGTAGCTGGTTATTTTTACCAACCCTTTATTCTTATTACAATTATTTTTTATTTTATACAAGGCAAGTATTAAAAAAAGGCGGATTCGACTCATAAGTGCACAACTCCCAATTGACGAGCATCAACACCCGTC
>JACNGB010000004.1:1924-3470 GCA_014384345.1 Candidatus Thioglobus pontius | reverse complement strand
TTACAAAATTTTGCTTGGAATTTTTAGAAAAGAGTCGCTTAAGTTGTCTTGACCCTAAAATTAAAACGTAAGTGCACTTATGTTTTAATCGTTAGTCCTCTTTGGATTTAGGTTTGCCAGAAATCGTAAAATCCAGCTGTTTGGTGTCTTTATTTAAATGGTAATAATGCAGTGGTGTTTGTTTGCGCTGCTTTTGTTGAATCACACAGCCAACCACTTCAAACTCACCATCAAGTTTAATCTCATCATGTTGAGCATTAAGTGGCACTAAAAATTTATCATTGCCACGCTCAATATATTGTCTAAAGTACATATCATTGTCGTAGCGAATCACCGCATACGCACGATTATGTACCGCCATGCCCGGATCGATAATAATAATGCAATTCTCACTAAATTCAGGCTCCATATAACTGCCGAGATTTTGCAGTGCAAATGGCTCTGAATTAATAGAGCAGTTAGATTCGAATAATTCTTGTGGGGTATCTATGTCTGACATTGTTTACAATAAAACGTTGAACGTTGGTTTTGAATAATTCTAACTATTTTACCCGTGCAATTTGTGCAAGTCTCACCTTCACGTCCATACACGTTTAAAGTTTGGGTGAAATAGCCAGGCTGTCCGTCCACTTGTGAAAAGTCTTGCAAGGTAGTGCCACCAGCTTTAATGGCCTGAGTCAAAATAGTTTTAATCTGTTTAGTGAGTAGTTGATAGCGCTTTTTTGAGACACTTCCTGCTTTGCGCTCTGGGTCAATACCTGCTTGAAACAAACTCTCACACGCATAGATATTACCCACACCAACCACCACTTTGCTGTCCATCATAAAGGCCTTGATGTTTTGTTGTTTATTGCGTGAGAAACTATATAAGTAGGTATCGTCAAAATCATTAGTTAACGGCTCAACGCCTAGCGTGTCTAAAAGCGAGTGTGAACCATCGCTTGAAAACAATACCGCACCGAAGCGCCTAGGATCATTCAGCCGCATGCTTGTTCCATTATTAAGATGCAATTCAAAATGATCATGCTTTAACAAAGGCTCGCTACTATCAACCACTTTAATGGAACCACTCATGCCTAAATGGATAATCAGTGTACCCACACTAAACTCAATCAGCAGATATTTGCCCCGTCGATTAATATCGTTAACAGTTTGATTAGCCAGCGTGGTTGCAAGGTGTGCAGGGATCTCCCAGCGCAAGTTATCCCGATGACGTACAGCTTTTATAACCACTTGTTCTTTGATCAGTGGCAATAAACCATTCTTAGTCGTTTCAACTTCAGGTAATTCAGGCATACATATAGTATAGTAATAAATTTAAAAAATTGACTTGCATCAAGTCAATAGCTTATTATAATAGTCAACTTTACAACAACAGAGAGAAAAAGATGGGATTTATTAATTCAGTAAAAGGTAAGATTTTAATCGGCTTTATTTTAGCGATTGTTATTTATGTAGGATTTATGGGCAATACTGCCGAAGCGCAAAACTTGTCGCATTATGGTGCAACAGTATGGCTACACGTATTAGCCGGTATTGTTTGGAT
>JACNGB010000004.1:0-1311 GCA_014384345.1 Candidatus Thioglobus pontius | reverse complement strand
GAAAACCGAGACTTGTTCTCGGTTTTTTATTGCAACATAGAAAAAACAATAATTAAGTGTTATAATTAAAACCATGCCAACGATATTATTACTATCTGGATGGAGATTGTATTTTTACTCCAATGAGGGAAATGAGCCAATTCATATTCACTGCCAAAAGGGCGACATGGAATGTAAGTTTTGGATTCATGCTGAAATGTTTGACATACAAGAGGCTTATTCATTTAATACGTCACCAAGCGAGAGAAAAATGATCAGAAAAATTATCTTCCAACATTTTGACTATATTGTTTTAAAATGGAATGAGTTCCATAAGGAGTAAGCGTCATGAATAAATTGCATAAACTAAAGAATATACATATAGAAGATAATAGTCTTTGTTTAAATATTGACGGCAAAGATTTTAAGATGGATTTAAAATCTATATCACCAATATTAGCAGGTGCCAATAATAAAGAGCGCGCTGAGTTTGAAGTCTCTCCCTCTGGTTATGGTATTCATTGGCCACTGATTGATGAGGATATTTCTATTGATGGCTTACTTGGTATAAAGCATATGCCTGAAAACACTGCTAATCAATCTAAAGAATTTATGGAAAGCAATAAAAATCAGCATGCATATTAAGCAATAGAGTGCAACCAAATAAAAAACCGGGGCTTGCTCTCGGTTTTTTATTGCTCTAATTTAAATGTACAATAGTGTTATACTATGTACAGTTATGTAAATAAGGAATGTTATGAGAAATGAAGTGATCAATATGGGCTTAACAGAGGCCAGAGCATCTTTAGGGAAAATAGTTAAAAAAAGTTATATGGATAATACTACCGTCATTTTAGAAAAAGGCGGATTACCTGTAGCAGCATTGGTTAGCATTCACGACTTAGAAAAAATTAGAAATTATGATAGCAAAACAGAAATAGTAGGTTTGGCTGGCTTCCATTCTGAGAGCTTTGCAGATGATGACGAGGATTACACTAAATGGTAGGCGATATCTATTTGGCCAAGATTTATTTCACTAATCTAAGAGAATATAAGATACGGCCAGTTTTAGTTATTAAGCAATTAGGTAGAGACTATATTTGTTTACAATTGACTTCACAGCTAAAAAGCAAAAAACTCACTCTTAGTAACGCTGACGTAATTAAAGGAAAATTAAATAAAGAGTCGTTGGTTGTTGTTCCAAAAAATTTCACGTTGCATGAATCAATACTATTTAAATATATAGCCACGATCAATAAAGATAAGTTTAATGAAATTACAATAGAGTTTTGTAAACAGCTTGATTGTATTAAATAATAAAAAACCGAGACT
>JACNGB010000005.1 GCA_014384345.1 Candidatus Thioglobus pontius | reverse complement strand
AATTGATGACGCAACTTCCATAGCGGATCATTTTACGGAGTTATTAATTAATAATATTTGACCCAAGTCAACGATTAAGAGAATACCGCTGTCTTATTGTTACAGGTTAACACACGATCTTCCAGGTGAAATTGCAAGCCTTTGGCCAGGGTGTTTAATCTTTGTATTTATATTCAGGCAAATCTTGCGCTTCAATTCTAACGACTTTTTTGTTCTCCCTATCCCACACAACCGCATAATGCCCCAGAGCTTTTTTAATAGCTAGCGCTTTATTAACACTTCTTCTCAAGGATTCTAGGGCTTTTTGATTGTCAATCATTTTTTATATCTCAAAATATCGTCATATATTTTTTGGTTTCCGATAGTTACTTTACCATCATTTTTAAAAAATACAATATCACTATCACTTTCGTTATCAAAACAGGTTATCTTGTCAATCACTTGAAAATACTCATTAATCAAATGACTCATGCTTCTTTTATATCTTCTGCTAATATCTTCAAGCTTGATATTATGCCCACCGTTCTTTACTCGTTCTGCAACTCTTTGAATTGACAATTCTACACTTGGTAAATAAAGATAGAGCATCTCAATATTCCAATTGTCTTTTTTAAGTTTGTCAATAACCTTAAGGTAATTTTTACTCGCTAACGTGGTTTCGATGGCAAAATTTTCCCTAGATTCAATACACTCATTAATTTTCTTCAACATGAGTTTGCCTGCAACAAATTGCGATAAATCTGGATTGTTTGGCGAAAGGCCAGTGGCGATTAAATCAGCGTTAATAAAAACCCTATCTTTAATATAGTCTAGCGCAAAAGTGGTTTTACCAGAGCCATTCACACCCGCAATAATAGTAAATGTTGGATTATTCATTCTTCTAAGAAAACACCACAGTTTTATTGTTACAAGTCAATACACGGTCTTCTAGGTGAAATTGCAAGCCTTTGGCCAGGGTAATTTTTTCTACATCTTGGCCCATTTTTTTCATATCATCGGCACTATCACCATGATTAACCCTAACCACATCTTGTTCGATAATTGGCCCCTCATCTAGATCGGCAGTAACATAATGACAAGTAGCACCAATGAGCTTCACACCACGCTCCGCCGCACGCGCATAGGGATTAGCACCAACAAACGAAGGTAGGAATGAATGATGGATATTAATAATCTTTCCTTCAAATTTTTCGCATAAATCTTGCGGAATAATTTGCATATAACGCGCCAAAACAATCACATCAGGATTGAAGTCAATCGCCGCTTGTGTCATCTTGGCAATGTCAGCTGCTTTAGTGTCTGTTTCAATATTAATTTGCTTGAACGGCACGTCGTACCAACTGGCAATTTTTGATAATCGCTGATGGTTAGACAATACTCCTACAATTTCACCTTCAAGCTCATGCTCATGACCGCGATGCAATAAATCAGCCACACAATGCGAAGATTTAGAGCCCATAATTAAAATACGCTTTAAATGAGAAGCGTCACTCATACGCCAGTCCATTTTATAAGTGTCAGCCAGTGTTACAAATGAGCGACGGAACTCATCAAATGAACAATTTAAAGAGCTCGATTCAATCTCAATACGCATAAAAAAACGCTTATTTTGATCATCAAGATGATGATGCGCCTCTTTGATATTGCCATCATACTCTAAAATAAATTGGCTCACTTTAGCAACCAAACCGTGCACATCTGGACAAGAAATCAATAGTCGATAAACATTATTACTCATGTGCGATACTCCGCATTAATTTTGACATAATCGTAAGAAAAATCAGTGGTCCAGACGCTTTGCTGACTACTACCCTTGCCAATGTCAATGGTGATAATAATATTGTCTTTCGACATTTCAGCAGTGCCTGCAACTTCAGTGTAGCTTGCATCCGGCTCACCAGCCTTAACAATACTCACTGCATTTAAATGAATATTGATATCTTTAATATTCAAACCCTTGATATTCGCACGACCAACAGCTGCCAAAATCCGGCCCCAGTTAGCATCAGAGGCAAATAATGCAGTTTTCACCAAAGGTGAATGTGCAACCGTGTAAGCCACCTCTAAACAATCTGCATCGTTTGAACCACCTTTAACACAAACCTCAACAAACTTTGTCGCCCCTTCACCATCTTTAATAATTTGATGCGCTAATGATTGGGTAACCTCATTGAGCGCTTGTTGAAACTCACTCTTACACTCACCAAACCCCACGCCACTAACAGCAGTTGCACTTAGTGTACAAGCGTCATTGGTTGAAGTGTCACCATCTACCGTAATCCGATTAAATGATTGGTTGACTGCTTTACTTAAACAAGCTTGCAATTGGCTTTGTGTAGCCTCAACATCGGTAAAGATAAAACTTAGCATGGTAGCCATATCCGGTCGAATCATCCCCGAACCCTTGGCAATGCCACTAACACTAACGGTTTTTCCATTAACCTCAAACTGTGCTGTAGCCGTTTTTTCCACCAAATCTGTGGTTAAAATTCCTTTGGCAACATCATCAATATGATGGCCAAGATTAGCGGCAGCAATTGGAATACCACTTTCAAATTTTGACACGTCAAGCTGTTGGCCAATCACCCCAGTTGAAAACGGCAATACTTGCTCAAGTTTAATGTCTAGTGCTGTGGCTAAAATTTCACAGGTTTTAACCGTATTTTCCATACCTTGCGTACCCGTACCAGCGTTAGCATTGCCACTATTAATGAGTAAAGCCAAAGGTGATTGTTGCAAGTGATTTTTAGCCACTAAAACGGGCGCTGCACAAAATACATTTTGAGTAAATACACCAGCAGTGGTTGTGCCGGGTGATAAGGTTATTACTGATAAATCCAACGCGTCATTATTCTTAATACCCGCATTAATAGATGTTGACAATACGCCATTAATATTTAATAGTAAGCCGCTCATTGTGGTTAGTAAATCCTTAATAATTAAGGATATTTTACTGTCTTAATGCGCTTTTAAATCTTTTTAATTAGAACTTATTGAAAAAAACCTTTAAAGCCTAATTTTTTAACTTTTTCACGCTTTGGTGTTGCCCATTTTTTATCACTATTACGGCACAACAATCCAGCCGATTGACTAATGCCGTCTTTCTTAATAATCTGAACATAATTTCTACAGAAGGTGCCAGTGTCTAGCTTCATAGTTTTAGTCGGGTAACTCTCTACAATGGTTTTTCCATCTTTAGACTGCCAAGTGTTTTTTTGCCCTGTTTGATTATTCTCCATCACATTTTGCAATGAAGCTCTCAGACTTTTTCTCTCATTTTTACTTAACCATCTCATTCCTCTATTAAGACGCATTAATTCTTTCTCGTATTGCTTACCTTTTGTTGTCTTAGTTAACTTTAGCACCCAATTACCAAGCAATGGAGAGTAATAATATGTGTATTTTGTACCATTACTGCCTTTTGAAGTTATTTTGTAACACTCAACAACATAGGTGTCAAACTGCCCAGCAAGCACCTGTACTGTTGCCGTATCTTCAACATGACATTTAATTTGCTTCATTTTTTTTGTAGCAAAATTCCCACCAGTCTTTAAATTAGTAAATTCTTGGTTGTAATAAATACTAGCTGCATTTCCAACTTTAAGTGGCCACATTGTATCCGGATTGTAATCCTCCCAAAAATTAACACTCAGTAAAAGTAGAATTTTCTTATAAT
>JACNGB010000043.1 GCA_014384345.1 Candidatus Thioglobus pontius | reverse complement strand
ACATGGTTGAAGACTTATACGTAACTACTTCATTCATGGGTGTTAACGCTAAAGCTGGTGCATACCGTTCAGGCGCTTCTGAGTTAGATCAAACAGATGCTACACCTTCTGCACGTTACAACTTGAGCACAACTATGGGCGGCGTTACTGCTACATACGAAGCTAAAGCTGGTACGCATGACCTTACTTTAGGTGGTACAGTTGCTGGTGTTTCAATCAAGCACAAGATGAAGAACAACGACGATTCTGAAACTTGGGTTTCTGGTTCATTCGGTGGTGTAAACGCTTCTTGGAACCAAGAGCATACAGATTCTGGTGATAAAAATGACACAGCTATCACTGTTTCAACTGAAATGAATGGTGTAACTGCTACATACGTACAACTTGATACTGATACTGCTGAACCTACTGACGGTTACGTAGGTAAATTTACTACTACTGCTGGTGGTGAAGCATCTGCATTTGGTCTATCTACTGCAGTAGCAGGTAACACAGTTACTTTCAAGATGATTGACATTGATAGCGTTGATTCTAACAAGGTTATCGTTAACCGTGTATTAGGTAACGGCGCTACTTTTGAAGCGACTTACACTGATAAGGACACAGCTAACGATACTTTAGACTTTGAGCTAGCTGTTAAATTCTAAATCTTATTTAGAAAAACAGTTAACTTAACTTCTTAAGTTAAGTACTGAAAACCCTCAACTCCGGTTGGGGGTTTTTTTTCGCCCCTAATATTTGGGGTGCAGGCAAGGCCTGCCTCAACCGATGAAAATTGGGTACAATACGACGTATGAGTATCAGAAAAATTGATTTTACTAATGATGAGTATTACCATGTGTTTAATCGTGGTGTGGACAAGCGTGTTATTTTTAACACTCAAGAACAACAGGCGTATTTCCTTAGTCGCTTGCAGTTATTAAATACGACTGACAGTAGAAAATATATCACCAATAAGAGGAGTCGACATAAAAATAAAATAATTCTTGGAGAGGGTGAGCAGCTGGTTAGCATTGTAGCCTACTGTTTATTGCCGAATCATTTTCATTTGTTACTTAAACAAAATGTTGATCATGGTATTTCACAATTTATGCAAAGATTGGGGACAGCTTACACCATGTTTTTTAATCAACAAGAGAAACGATCCGGCGCCTTATTTCAGGGTAAGTTTAAAGCCACGCACCTCAGTGGAGATTTTGCACTGCCGATTTTATCCGCTTATGTTAATCTCAACTATGTGCATCATCAAATTGACACTAACAAAAATTTAGTTGCTTCAAGTTTGTTTGATTTTATATCTGATGCAGGCAAGGCCTGCACCAACTGCACCAATGAAATTTGTGATCAGGCAGAAATTACCAAGGTTGTTAATGAGACTGGCAGCTTATCAGAATACAAGGATTTTATTAAAAATGCCTCTAAAACGTTTACTGATAATAAGGGGAATGTTATCAATGTTAATGATTTCGAATTTTGAGGCAGGCAAGGCCTGCACCGGAATAGTTGTTTGTGAATACAGTGATTGTGTTTATCCTTTAAAATGAATTCATAATTTAAATTTAGGCAAAAGAAATGATTACTCAGTTAAGAGGTCGATCTCTATTAAAGCTTACTGGTAGCGATGTGCAGAGTTTTTTACAAGGGCAATTTTCTAATGATATTGATGCTTTAGAAGATGGTGTTGCGCAACTGAATGCTTATTGTCAGCATCAGGGGAAAATTATTGCACTTATTTGGGTAATGAAATCAGCTGATGATTTTTACCTGTCATTTGCGAGTGATTTGAGTGAAATTGTTACTCAAAAACTCACCATGTTTAAGATGATGTCAGATGTGACTATTGAAAATTTAAGTGACTCAATTATTCAGTTGGGACTGATTGACGAGAGTCTTGGTGGTGCATATAAGCTTAATACTCAACAATCAGTTGCTTTAGTTGAAACTCTAGATGGTGTTGAATTGGATGATGTGAATGAATGGGAGTCGGCTTGTATTGCTAAGAGTATTCCTGAAGTTACTTTGACTACCAGTGAAAAATTCGTACCGCAAATGCTAAATTTGGATATTGATGAGGTGGGCGTGAGCTTTACCAAAGGCTGTTATCCTGGGCAGGAAGTAGTGGCGCGACTGCATTATTTAGGCAAGGCTAAGCGCAGAATGTATCAGTTTGAAAGCGATCAAGCTTTGCAAGTGGGCGATGAATTACAAGTTGAGCATTCAAAATCAGCTAAAGCTACAGGATTGGTGGTGCGTAGTGTAAAATTAGACGCTAAATCACTGTGTTTAGCAACGCTCGAAATTGCACATGAAAACGACACGGTAACCATTAATAACCACCCAATTAACAGAATTCACCATGATTAAGTTTCTATCATTATTACTTTTTCCTCTTTCAGCTTTTGCTAATACACCAGCCGTTGAATCGCTTGATTTGACGACCCATTGGGTGGGTTATGCCGCGTTGATATTGTTCGTTTTGGCTTATGCGCTGGTGATGGTGGAGGAGTTTACCCGCTTTAGAAAATCCAAGCCGGTGATTTTATTGGCCGGTTTAATTTGGGGTTTGATTGGCTGGAAATACGCCACTGAAGGTATTCCGCATGCTGCTGAAACAGCACTTAGACATAACTTTTTAGAATATGCTGAATTGTTGTTATTTTTACTGGTCGCCATGACTTACATCGAAGCTATGCGCGAGCGAAACGTATTTGAACAGCTTAAAGTTTGGCTGATTAACAAGGGTTTTAACTTTAAGCAATTATTCTGGTTAACAGGTATTTTGGCGTTCTTTATCTCGCCTTTTGCAGATAACTTGACCACGGCGTTGATTATGGGCGCGGTGGTGATGGCCGTTGGCAAAGGTAACCCGGTATTTGTTTCTGTGGCCTTTATTAATATTGTGGTAGCTGCTAATGCTGGCGGTGCGTTCAGCCCGTTTGGTGATATTACCACGCTAATGGTATGGCAAAAAGGCATTGTGGAATTCTCAGAATTTTTTGCCTTATTTATCCCGTCAGTGGTTAATTTCTTGGTGCCAGCTTTTATTATGCAATTTGCTATTACCAATCAAAAGGTTGAGCTAGATGAACAAGATGTTGCAATTAAGAATGGTGGATTAGTCATCACTGTTTTATTTGTAATTACTATTGTAACTGCTGTAAGTTTCCATAATTTCTTGCATTTGCCACCAGCTATGGGCATGATGACGGGCTTGAGTTATTTGTTAATTACCGGCTTTTTTATTCGTAAATCGAGTGTGAAAAACGACCAAGAGTTTGATATTTTTAAAAACGTGGCAAATGCTGAGTGGGATACGTTGTTGTTCTTCTTTGGTATTATTGTCAGCGTTGGCGGATTAGGCTTTATTGGCTATTTAGAGATGACATCGGTGATTATGTACGGCGAACTAGGTGCAACCTATGCCAACGTATTAGTGGGCGTGTTGTCAGCCATTGTTGATAATATTCCGGTGATGTTTGCGGTATTAACCATGTATCCTGAAATGTCACACAATCAGTGGCTGTTGGTCACTTTAACTGCTGGTGTTGGCGGCTCGTTACTCTCTATTGGTTCTGCTGCTGGCGTGGCACTCATGGGTCAATCAAAAGGCATGTACACGTTTGTATCGCACCTTAAATGGTCATGGGCAATTGCATTAGGCTATATTGCCAGTATTTATACACACCTTTGGATTAATGGGTTTTAGCCGGTGAATGGCTAATTACCCATCAGTTGATCAATGAGTCATTTATATATTGACATTGGTAACACGGCTGTTAAATGGTTGTTTGACGGTGAGTATCATCAAGTTTTGACTGCTGATTTTAGCTTGGCATTGCTACCTAAAGCTCAACAAGTTTGGGTAAGTTGTGTGGGTGATAAGCAGCTCTTGAACGGCTTGGATGAAGCTATTTTTGTTAAGTCTCAGGCTGAGTTTTCTAACTTTAGATCTGCCTATAAAGCGCCTGAAAATCTAGGGGTTGATCGTTTTTTGGCCATGATTTCAGCCATTGAGCAATTACCCAATCAAACCCTATTAATGATTGATGCGGGTAGTGCGCTAACGTTTGATTTGGTATTGAAAAGTGGTGAGCACCAAGGCGGGCTGATTATGCCTGGGTTGGGCGTATTGCGTCGTAGTTTTACTCAATTTGAAAGCCATTCAAAAAACCTAACACTGGCGCTATTGGCCAATAACACTGAAGATGCTTGGGCGTTTGGCACGGCTAATATGCTGATGGGTGCGATTAACACCCAGATAGACAAACATCTTCAGCAACAGGGTGATTTAAAAATTATACTCACCGGTGGTGATGCAAAAATGATTGCCTATCGACTTGCTTATTCGGTTGAAATTAAAGAAAATTTGGTGCTTGATGGCTTGGCGCTTTACGCACAATCGTGCAACTAGCCTTGGTATAATGCGCTTTAATTAATTTAACGCAATCATCCATGCAAGACAATCGAGTTTTATCCGGCATGCGACCAACAGGTCGTCTTCATTTAGGTCATTATCATGGGGTATTAAAAAACTGGCTTGATTTGCAAAATGAGTATGATTCATACTTTTTTGTGGCTGATTGGCACGCCTTTACCACGCATTATTCTGACAAGATTGACCTTGAGACCAATGTAATGGAGATGGTGGTTGATTGGTTAGCAGCTGGTATTAACCCTAATACATCAACTATTTTTGTGCAGTCTAAAGTACCAGAGCACGCTGAGTTGCATTTATTGTTGTCGATGACAACGCCACTATCTTGGTTAGAGCGTGTGCCATCTTACAAAGATCAGCAGCTTAAGCTTAAAACTAAAGATTTAGGTACATACGGATTCTTGGGTTATCCATTATTACAAAGCGCGGATATCTTAATGTATAAGGCCGGATTAGTGCCTGTGGGTGAAGATCAAGTGGCACATGTGGAATTAACCCGAGAAGTAGCGCGCCGATTCAACCATATCTATGGTCGTGAGGCGGATTTTGAAGAAAAGGCTGAAACTGCGATTGGCAAGATGGGTAAAAAGCAAGCAAAATTATTTCGTTCGTTGCGCAAAGCCTATCAAGAAACGGGTGATGACGAAGCGTTAATTAAAGCACAAGCTTTATTGCAAGAGCAACAAAATATCACTTTGGGTGATCGTGAACGTTTAGCAGGCTATATTGAAGGTGTGGGAAAAATCATCTTGCCAGAGCCTGAATCACTACTAACCAAAGCGTCAAAAATGCCAGGATTAGATGGTCAAAAAATGAGTAAATCTTATGGTAACACCATTTCTTTGCGCGATACCGCAGATGAAATTGAAACCAAGATTAAGCGCATGCCAACAGACCCAGCTCGCATTAAACTGACTGATGCAGGAGACCCAAACAAATGCCCAGTATGGCAACTGCACGAAGTTTATTCAGATACGCAAACTTGTGAATGGGTAGTTGATGGCTGCACTAAGGCTAAGATGGGTTGTGTTGCTTGTAAGCAGCCGGTGATCGATGCCATGCAAGCTGAGCTTGGACCAATGCAAGAGCGTATTGCAAAATATCAAGCAAATCCGGATCTTATTAAGCAAATTATTCATGAAGGTTCTGACAAGGCTAGAAGGGTAGCTAAAGAAACCATGGCTGAAGTGCGTGAGCATATGGGTATCACTTACTAATTATGGCTGAAAGACTACAAAAACTTATTGCAACCGCGGGTTATGGATCTCGTCGATGGGCCGAAAGGTTGATCGAACAAGGTCGTATTGAAGTTAATAATAAAGTTGCCCAAATTGGCGATAAATGCGAGATAACAGATAAAGTTAAAATTGATGGGCGCAGTATTGATCTTGAGCGTTATCAAGAAGATGAAACCAAAGTTATTATTCTTAATAAGCAAGCTGGTGTGATTTGCTCCAACAAGGATGAAGAAGGGCGAAAAAGCGTTTACAGTTTACTACCTAAAGAGTCACGCTGGGTGATGGTGGGGCGCCTAGATCTTAATACATCAGGGTTGTTGTTATTTACCAACAATGGTGATTTGGCCAATAAACTCATGCATCCGAGCTCACAAATTGATCGCGAATATGCCGTGCGTGTTTTGGGCCAGGTAGAGAATGAAGACATTAAGCAACTAACAACTGGCATTGAGCTTGAAGACGGCTTTGCACGCTTTGATCGAGTAACCATTGGCGGTGGTGAAGGCGCTAATCGCTGGTATAAAGTTGTATTAAAAGAGGGTCGAAAGCGTGAAGTTAGACGTTTGTGGGAGTCACTTGGGTTTAAAGTATCACGCTTGATTCGTATTCGTTTTGGTGAAATTCGCCTGCCAGAAAAGCTCAGAGCTAATCAGTATGACTATCTTAAGCCAGGCCAGGTTAAATTGTTGCTGGATTCAGTCAAGCTATAATCGAAAAAAAACTTGATTTAAATCAAGTTTTTGTTAGAATAATCTCATTTAATAACAAACAAAAGGTGGTCTTATGATTATGAATGAGTTAAATAATGATATTGTTTTTTACCTAAGTGTGACTATGGTGGTGTTAACGATTGTTGTTGGTATTGTGTTTACTGCCGCTAAAGCAAAAATTAGGACTTAATTTAAAAACGCTTAATCTTTGTTAAGCAACATACGCAGTATCTATTTTAAATTTTTTCAACAATTTTTGACTTAGGTCAATTATTTTAATCAGCTCTGTTGATAGAATATCCCTGTTATTAATTAAATAAAGAGGGAATAGTCATGATCATGAATGAGTTAAACACAGATACGGTTTTTTACGTGAGTTTGTTAATGGTGGCATTAGCTATTGTTACGTTTATTGTATTTGTTATCGGTAGAAGATTTAAAGCCTTTAAGCGATAAATTTCAAAAAAAACTATACTATACTATCCTCTTGTTAAAACAAACGAGAGGATGAATTGTGCCTATTAATGAATCAAGGGCGCTTCTAAAAGTGCTTACAAAGTCTTATCAATGTTTTTAGAAGTGCCCTTGAATACCGACAGCGTTTTTTGGTTTGCCGTATTTTTTATGGTTGCTTCATTGGTGTTGGCTATCTATATTCACCTATATTTTCGCTCAAGAAAGTAGGCAAATCTTGTGCCAAGCCTTGTTTTTCATTGTCAAAAAACCCTACCCATCACGTATAATATCGCTTTTTAGTTTCTAATATTTTTAAAGCGTCAATGTCTGATTACAAACCCACTCTAAACCTGCCTGCCACTAAGTTTGCCATGAAAGCAAACCTTGCAAATCGTGAAGGTGGCTTTCTAAAAAAATGGCAAGACGATGACTTGTACGCACAAATTAGAAAAAATAATCAAGGCAAGCCTAAATTTACACTACATGATGGGCCACCGTATGCAAATGGCGATATTCATATTGGTCATGCAGTTAATAAGGTTTTAAAAGATATTATTGTTAAATCAAAGTCTTTATCGGGTTTTGATGCGCCCTATGTACCGGGCTGGGATTGTCACGGTTTGCCAATTGAGCTAAATGTTGAAAAGAAAAAAGGCAAAGTTGGTGTCAAGATTGATGCCAATAGTTTTCGAGCGGAATGTCGCAAATATGCTGACACCCAAGTGGCCAAACAAAAGCTTGATTTTCAGCGTTTGGGTATTTTGGGTGATTGGAACAATCCTTATCTAACCAAAGACTTTCAATACGAAGCTGATATTGTTAGAGCGCTAGGCAAAATTGTTGATAATGGTCATGTATCTAAAGGCTACAAGCCGGTTCACTGGTGTACTGAGTGTGGCTCTGCATTAGCTGAGGCCGAGGTTGAGTATAAAGACAAGCAGTCAGATGCAATCGATGTTAAGTTTCGTATTGTTGACGATTCAATTTTTAAGGTTGAAAAGCCAGTTTCTGTGGTTATTTGGACAACCACGCCTTGGACGCTACCTGCTAATGAGGCGGTGGCTCTTCATCCAGAGCTTAATTATGTGTTGGCTGATATGGGTGATGAGTACTTATTATTGGCTCAAGATTTGGCACAAGATGCTTTGGCGCGCTATGAGTCTCAAGCGAGTGTTTCTACTCAAATTTTTACAGGTAGTGAGCTAGAAGGCTTGAAAGCGCAACACCCATTTTATGACAAACAAGTACCAATTATTTTGGGTGATCATGTCACCACGGATGCGGGTACTGGTGCGGTTCACACAGCACCTGCTCATGGTCAAGAAGACTTTGTAGTCGGCAAGCAATATAACTTGCCGGTTAACTGCCCGGTAGATGGCCGTGGTGTATTTTTTGAAGACACAGAGTTATTAGCAGGCCAATTTATTTTTAAGGCAAACGCCAGTGTTTTAGAGATTTTAAAATCTCATAACGCCCTGGTTAAGCATGAGCCACTGGTGCATTCTTATCCGCATTGTTGGCGTCATAAAACTCCGGTTATCTTTAGAGCAACCCCTCAATGGTTTGTATCCATGCAAGATAATGGCTTGCGTGATGCAGTGAATGGTGAAATCCCGAAAGTGGAGTGGATACCTGATTGGGGCAAAAAACGCATTGAGTTAATGGTTGGTAATCGCCCTGATTGGTGTATTTCTCGTCAAAGATTTTGGGGCGTGCCAATTACACTATTCACCCATAAACAAACTGGTGAGCTACATCCAAACACTAAAGAGTTGTTCGAGACTGTTTCAGCATTGATTGAAAAAAACGGTATTGAGGCTTGGTTTGAAACAGACATTCAAGATCTATTGGGCGATGAAGCCAATGACTATGAAAAAACCACTGATACACTGGATGTGTGGTTTGATTCTGGCGTGAGTCATTTTGCAGTTTTAAAGGCAAGAGAAGGGTTGTCTGATGTGGCTGACTTGTATTTAGAGGGTTCTGATCAGCATCGTGGCTGGTTCCAGTCATCACTCATCTCCTCGGTGGCAATTAACGGTAAGGCGCCTTATAAACAAGTATTAACTCATGGTTTTACCGTCGATAAAGATGGCAAAAAAATGAGTAAATCATTGGGCAATGTAATGAGTCCGCAAAAGGTGGTTAACAATCTTGGTGCTGATATTTTAAGATTGTGGATTGCTTCAACGGACTACACCGGTGAAATGACTGTTTCTGATGAAATTTTAAAACGCTCAGCAGATTCTTATCGCCGCATTCGTAACACCATGCGCTTTATGTTGGCCAATACCAGCGGCTTTAACCCTGAAAAACATACACTAGCAGCGGATGAAATGCTTGATTTGGATCGATGGATTGTGTCTAAAACAGCTGATTTGCAGACGCAAGTGTTAGCTGCTTATGAACAATACAATTTCCATCATGTGACCCAACTAATTTTAAATTTCTGTAGTAATGATTTAGGTGGTTTTTATCTGGATGTGATTAAAGATCGACAGTACACAACACAGGAAGATTCAAGAGCGCGCCGTAGTGCACAAACAGCACTTAATCATATTTTAGAGGCAATGGTCAGATGGTTGTCTCCGGTATTGTCGTTTACGGCTGAAGAGATTTGGCAAAATATGCCGAGTGAAAAGACCAGTAGTATATTTTTGAATGAATGGTATCAAGGGTTAACCTCAGGTTATCAGCATTCAGCCATTGAGGCCGCTAGAGACATTAATCCGTTTATTCGTAAGCAAATGGAACAAATGCGTAGTGATAAAGTGATTGGCTCTTCACTCGATGCTGAGGTGGATTTATATTGTAATGAAAAAACATTTGAAGCACTCAGCCAGCTAGGCGATGAGCTGCGTTTTATTTTTATCACCTCTTATGCGCGTATTCATCCACTATCCGATAAAATGAACGATTGCATGCCAGCAGGTGACGGGGTGTTTATCAAGGTGACTCAGTCAACACATGAAAAATGCGTGCGTTGTTGGCACCATCGTGAAGATGTAGGTCAGCACAGCGAGCACCAAGAGTTATGTGGTCGTTGTGTTGAAAATGTCGCCGGTAGTGGCGAAATGCGAGCGTTTGCCTAATGAAAACCTTAAATTTAGATTTAGGTGAGAAATCTTATCCGATTTATATTGGTCAAGAGTTACTTAATCAGGCACAATTATTAACGCGCCATATTACTGGCAAGCAGGTGATGATTGTTACCAACACCACTGTTGCGCCGCTTTATCTAGCAAAAGTAAAATCATTGTTGGCTTCATTTACCGTGGCAGAAGTTATCTTGCCTGATGGTGAGCAATATAAGACCTTAGAAACAGTTAATTTAATTTTTGATGCGTTGCTAGAGAATCGATTTGATCGTTCTTGCACGCTGATTGCTTTAGGTGGCGGTGTGGTTGGTGATATGACGGGTTATGCCTCAGCCAGCTATCAACGCGGGGTTAACTTTATTCAAATTCCAACCACATTGCTGTCTCAGGTGGATTCTAGTGTGGGTGGTAAAACGGGTGTTAATCACCCGTTAGGCAAAAATATGATTGGCGCCTTTCATCAGCCAAAATGCGTGGTGATCGATGTTGATACACTAGATACTTTGGATGATAGACAATATTCGGCTGGCATGGCTGAAGTGATTAAATATGGTTTATTGGGTAATGCTGATTTCTTAGATTATTTGCAAAATAATATGGCTAATTTAATGGCTAGAGACAAAGTGTTAATTATTCAATCCGTGTATCAGTCTTGTTTTGATAAAGCAGAGATTGTTGCTCAAGACGAATTAGAATCAGGCAAAAGAGCATTGTTAAATTTAGGTCATACGTTCGGCCATGCCATTGAAAATACACTGGGCTATGGTGTATTTTTGCATGGCGAGGCAATTTCAGTCGGCATGCTAATGGCTGCTGAACTGTCTCATCGTTTGGGTGATTTAACAACTCAAGAGGTGTTGCAAGTCAAAGATTTATTAGAAAAGTCTAACTTACCGATCAGCGTTAACGGTAAAATTAGCGCTCTTGAGTTCTTATCTGCAATGCGTGTTGATAAGAAAGTGATTGATGGCAGGATTCGCCTTATATTGATGAAAAAATTAGGGCAATCGTACATCACGGATAACTATAAAAAAGAACAACTAGAGCAGGTAATTGGGGATTTTTGCGAATCATAAATAGGAAAAATAATGACAGATAAAGATCAAAAGAAAGGCAAAGTTGAAGATGATGAGGTAATGATCTCAACCAGTATCTCCGATTTGGAAAAAATGCTAGAAGAGGTTGAGGTGAACGCGAACAAGCGTACAGATTCAAAATTTGAACGCATGTTCTTGCCAGCATTGGCCGTGTTTAGTGCGATTATCATGGGCTTCTTTATTGTTATTTATTCCATTACTAATGACATGACGCGCCTTGCAAATTCCATGGATCCAAATATGGGTGGCAATATGTCGTCTATGGTGAGTAGTATTGATCGCTTATCAAATAATGTTGATCAAATGACAGTTTCGGTCGCACACATGCAAAAAAGTTTTTCACGTGTTGAGAGTAACATGGATACCATTGCTACCAAGCTTAATGCGCTAGATTCGATTGCTGTGGACTTGACGCACGTAAGTGTAAAGATGGATTCGTTAGAGCCAATGTTAATCAACATGGAAGAGATGAACAAGAACATGACCACCATGCAAGATTCTATGCAGTGGATGCAACGTGATTTGAACATTCTTCGCTCCTCATTTTCTAAGCCACTCAGAATCTTTAATAAAATCCCAATGTTATAAGTATGTCTTTATCTGAAGCGCAAGTTACCCAAATTGCCTATTTGGCGCGTTTGTCATTAAGCGATGATGAATTACAAGATAACACCAAAGACTTAAACGATATTTTGGGGTTGGCTGAACAATTAGGCGCTATTGAAACAGATGACATTGAGCCAATGGCGCATCCACTACATATGACTCAGCGCCTACGCGCAGACGTTGTTACTGAAATAGATCAATCAGAATTATTCCAATCCATTGCCCCTAAGACCGGCAATGGACATTATTTAGTGCCAACCGTGATTGAATAAAAATGAGCATTCATACTAAAACTATTGCGCAGCTGGCTCAAGGCTTAAAAGATAAGGAATTTTCTTCCGTTGAAATTACTCAGCACTATTTAGATCGGATTAAGCAGTCTGATTTAAACGCTTTTGTTACTGTTACTGATGAGCTAGCTATGGCTCAAGCCCAAGCAGCTGATGATAAAATTGCCAGTGGCGGTGCTAGCATATTGACAGGTATTCCTTACGCACATAAAGATATTTTTTGTACGCAAGGGGTCAAAACCTCGGCTGGTTCAAAAATGCTGGATAACTTCATTTCACCGTATGATGCAACTGTGTCTCATCAGCTTAACCAAGCTGATTTAGTAATGCTGGGTAAAGCCAATATGGATGAGTTTGCCATGGGCTCTAGTAATGAGAATTCTTTTTACGGTGCGGTTAAAAACCCGTGGGATAAATCCAAAATTCCAGGTGGTTCATCCGGTGGCTCTGCTGCGGCAGTTGCTGGTGGATTGAGTTGTTTTGCAACCGGCACGGATACCGGTGGCTCTATCCGCCAACCTGCGAGTTTGTGTGGTATTACCGGGCTTAAACCAACTTATGGGCGTGTTTCTCGTTACGGCATGATTGCTTATGCTTCAAGTCTTGATCAAGCTGGCCCAATGACTAAAACAGCACAAGATGCAGCCATTGTATTAAATGCTATGGCTGGATTTGACGATAAAGACTCTACCTCAGCTGAACAAGTAGTGCCAGATTACACGGCCAATTTAAATGATTCAATCAAAGGATTAACCATTGGCCTACCTAAGGAATTTTTCTCTGATGGGCTAGATGATGGCGTGGCTACTCAAGTGATGAATGCGGTTAAAGAGTTTGAAGCCATGGGTGCTATCGTTAAAGAGATAACATTGCCTAATTCAGCTTACGCCATTCCAACTTATTATATTGTTGCGCCATGTGAATGTTCATCTAATCTGTCACGCATGGATGGTGTACGTTATGGTCATCGATGCGACAACCCTAAAGATTTAGAAGATTTATATTTGCGTTCACGCTCAGAAGGGTTTGGCGCGGAAGTTAAACGCCGAATTATGATTGGTGCTTATGCTTTATCAGCGGGTTATTACGATGCATATTATTTAAAAGCGCAAAAAACGCGCCATTTAATTAGTGATGATTTCAAAAAAGCCTTTGCAGAAGTGGATGTAATCATGGGCCCTGTTTCACCAACAACGGCGTTTGATTTAGGTTCGGTTAAAGATCCGGTTTCTATGTACTTAGCAGACATTTACACCCTGAGTGCAAATTTAGCCGGTCTACCAGGCATGAGTATTCCAGCTGGGTTTTCAAATAAACTGCCGGTTGGTTTGCAATTAATTGGTAATTATTGGTCTGAGTCTAAATTATTAAACATTGCTCATCAGTTCCAACAGCAGACTGACTGGCATACTAAAACGCCAGAGGAGGGCTAAGATGGAGTGGGAAACAGTTATTGGTCTTGAAATCCATGCGCAACTTAGCACCAAATCAAAGATTTTTTCATCAGCCTCCACTGAGTTTGGTCAAACGCCTAATTCTCAAGCGTGTGCCGTTGATTTGGGCTTGCCAGGTGTGTTACCGGTGCTCAATGTAGAAGCGGTTAATAAAGCAATTAAATTTGGTTTGGCGGTTAATGCACATATTAATCAGCGTAATATTTTTGATCGTAAAAACTATTTCTACCCAGACCTACCTAAAGGCTATCAAATTTCACAAATGGATTTACCTATTGTCGGTGAAGGTGAGATTGAAATCACCGTTGATGAAGCAACTAAAGTTGTAGGTGTTACCCGTGCACATCTTGAAGAAGATGCAGGTAAATCAGTACACGATATGTTTAATGAGTATACCGCTGTGGATTTAAATCGTGCTGGTACGCCGTTGTTAGAAATTGTGTCAGAGCCAGATATGCGTAGCGCTAAAGAAGCAGTTGCTTACGCTAAGAAAATCCATGCTTTGGTCCAATATATTGGTATTTGTGATGGTAATATGCAAGAGGGCTCGTTCCGTTGCGATGCTAACGTTTCTATTCGCCCAATGGGTCAGGAAAAACTTGGCACTCGCGCCGAATTAAAAAACATTAATTCGTTTAAGTTTTTAGAGCGCGCTATTAATCTAGAAGTTGAGCGTCAACAGGATATTTTAGAAGAGGGTGGCGAAGTGGTGCAAGAGACGCGTTTGTATGATGCTGTCAAGCATCAAACGCGCTCAATGCGTTCTAAAGAAGAGGCTAATGATTATCGCTATTTCCCCGATCCTGATTTGTTGCCAGTGGAGATTAGCAATGAGCTATTGGTTTCAATTAAAGCAGACTTGCCTGAATTGCCAGTGGAGAAAAAAGCGCGATTTATCACCCAGCTTGGTTTAAATGAATACGATGCAGATGTATTAACGTCACAAAAGTCTTTGGCTGATTACTTTGAAGTAATGCTTGAAAGTAACGAGAAAAATGCTAAATTATGCGCCAACTGGGTCATGGGTGAATTATCAGCTTCTCTGAATAAGCACCAATTGGAAATTGAAGAGTCGCCGGTAGTAGCGGCTGCACTTGCGCAATTGGTTGCTCGTATTGGTGATGACACTATTTCTGGAAAAATTGCCAAAGATGTTTTTAAAGCTATGTGGGAAGGTGAAGGCTCTGCAGATGAAATTATTGAGTCCAAAGGCTTGAAGCAAATGACAGACACAGGTGCTATTGAAGCCATTGTTGATGAAATTATTGCTAATAATGCACCTCAGGTTGAGCAGTTTAAATCAGGTAACGAGAAAATTCTAGGATTTTTTGTTGGTCAGGCAATGAAGGCCACACAAGGTAAAGCCAACCCTAAATTGTTAAACGAGCTACTTAGGAGTAAGTTAAATTAATCCAACTAGGCTATAGGCCCAATGCTGTATCAGCTTGGTAATCGGTAAAACAACGCTCTGAAAAACACCTAAAAATAACAGACCAAGCAAGATAAACAGGCCATACGGCTCAAGCAGGTCATATTGGTAAGAAAGCTTAGGCGGTAGCAAGGCGCTAACCACTCGACCACCATCAAGTGGCGGCAGTGGCAGTAGGTTTAACACAGCAAGTAAAAGATTAATCTGAACACCTACTTGCGCCATATCAGCTAAAAATTGAGAGCCAGTATTAATAGCCACAAAGATAATGGCTAACCAGCCTGCAGCCATTAAAAAATTACTTACAGGCCCGGCAATCGCCACCCATAACATATCCTTTTTTGGCGATCTTAATGCATTAAAGTTAACGGGTACAGGTTTAGCCCAGCCGAAAATAAAGCCTGAGGTGAAATATAAAAATGCGGGTACGGCGATCGTGCCAATAGGATCTATGTGCTTGATGGGGTTAAGGGTAAGTCTGCCCATCATTCTAGCACTATGATCGCCCAGTAAGGAGGCAACCCAGCCATGTGCAGTTTCATGAACTGTAATCGCAAATAAAACTGGAATGGCATAAATTAATAGCGTTTGAATATCAATCATAATAGGGTTGCTCGGGTAAAATTAGCGTAATTATTTAAAACCATAGCTTGATTTTATATGAAAACCACGCAACTGTTAATTCCAACCCAAAAAGAAGCGCCGAATGATGCGCAAATTATTTCACACCAGTTAATGATTCGAGCTGGTTTGATTTCAAAACTAGCCTCTGGTTTGTATTCATATTTGCCTATGGGTGTTAGAGTGCTAAAAAAGGTGGAAGCAATCATTCGCGAAGAAATGGATAAGGCAGGCTCGCAAGAAGTCTTGATGCCAGTGTCTCAACCAGCAGAATTATGGCAAGAATCTGGACGTTGGGATGAGTACGGGCCGGAATTATTACGCTTTACTGATCGCCACGGTCGTGATTTTTGCATGGGGCCAACCCATGAAGAAGTGATTACCAATTTAGCTGCACAATATATTCGTAGCTACAAACAATTGCCAATGAATTTTTATCAAATTCAAACTAAATTTAGAGATGAAATTAGACCAAGATTTGGTGTCATGCGTTCGCGTGAATTTATCATGAAAGATGCTTATTCTTTTCACCTAGATCAAGATTCACTGCAAGAGACGTATGACATCATGCATCAAACTTATTGTAATATTTTTGACCGATTGGGCCTAGATTATCGTCCAGTATTGGCAGATTCTGGATCAATTGGTGGTGATAGCTCGCATGAGTTTCATGTATTGGCAGATAGTGGTGAAGACGCTATTTGTTTTTCTGATGAGTCAAATTATGCAGCTAATATTGAAAAAGTTTCTTTTACTAAGCAGGCTGCTACGATGACACCTCAAAGCACAGAAGAGAGCGTGTTAACCAAGAAAAAAACCAGTATTGAGCAGGTGGCTGAATTGTTGAATGTGGCGCAATCTCAATGTATTAAAACTTTAATTATTAGTACTGCGGATGGTTTTAAGGCATTAGCGCTGCGTGGCGATCATGAGCTGAACGAAATCAAAGCGCACAATTTATTTGGCGAATTTGAACTGGCTAGCGATGAAGCTGTTAAATCGCTGGGTTTGAAAAAAGGTTTTATTGGCGTTAAAAATTTACCAATTGATTTAATCGTTGATTATTCAGCCAGTGTTTTGTGTGATTTTGTGTGCGGCGCTAATGAGTGGGATCAGCATTTAACGGGTGTAAATTGGCCGGGTGTTGAGTTTATTGAGGCTGATTTGCGTAATGCGGTTGAAGGTGATGACTCACCTGATGGCAAGGGTAAATTAGTCATTAAGCGTGGTATTGAAGTGGGGCATATTTTCCAATTGGGCGATAAATATTCTCACGCTATGAAGGCTAATGTTATTGGCGAATCGGGTAAAGCGGTTACAACAACCATGGGTTGTTATGGTATTGGTGTGACGCGCGTTATTGCAGCGGCGATTGAGCAAAATTATGACAATCGCGGTATTATTTTTCCAGCTTCAATCGCCCCATTTGAGGTGGTCATTGTGCCGATTAATTACAATAAATCTAGTCGAGTTAAAGAATTGGCAGATAAGTTGTATCAGCAATGTCTAGATGCGGGTATCGAGGTATTGTTAGATGATCGCAAAGAACGTGCTGGGATTATGTTTGCTGATTCTGAATTATTGGGTATTCCACATCGAATGGTATTGAGTGATACGCATGCTGATAATGGCAATATTGAGTACAAAGCCAGAAATGAAGCGGATAAGCTTGAAGTAAGCTATGAGCAAGCCTTATCTTTTATTCAAACTAAGTTGTCGTAGGTAGAGGATTTATCATGGTTTGGTGGCAATATATTATTCCTCAGCATGCGTTATCAAAACTCATGTTTCGATTTGCACGTATTGAAAACACCTGGATTAAAACCACCTTTACTAGGTGGATTGTTAAAACCTATGGGGTGAATTTATCTGAAGCCGTGCGTGAAAATATCGAGGATTATAAACACTTTAATGATTTCTTTACCCGTGCGCTTAAGCCTGGTGCAAGAATCATTGGTGATAGTGATATTATTTGTCCGGTTGATGGTGCCGTTTCTCAAGCGGGTGCTATTAGCCATGCCACCATTTTTCAAGCTAAAAATCATTACTATACGGTATCAGCTTTATTAGGCGGTGATTACCGTGCTGATCAATTTGATTCGGGTTATTTTGCAACTATTTACTTGTCTCCTAAGGATTATCACCGCATTCATATGCCGTATGATGGTAATCTGATATCGATGGATTATATTCCAGGAGATTTGTTCTCGGTTAATCAGACGACCGCAGAAAGTGTAGATAATTTATTCGCCAGAAATGAGCGTGTTGTGTGTTATTTTCAAACCGAGTTTGGTCTTTGTGCTTTTGTATTGGTTGGGGCTATCTTTGTTGGTTCAATGCAAACGGTTTGGGCAGGTCAAATTAACCCACCTTATCAAAAGAAAGTGCAGCATTTTGACTATACAGATCAAAATATTGAGCTTAAAAAGGGCGAGGAAATGGGCCGATTTAACATGGGTTCAACCATCATTATGTTAATGCCTAATCAAAAACAAACGCTGAATTTATCTGCTGGTCAAGTCACTCGGATGGGTGAGGATTTAATCTAATTTAGTTAGCTTGACCAGCTTGATGGTTTGTTCAGAAATTTGCAATATTTCAATTAATAATTGGTCAATTTTTAGACTGACATCTCGTTTAGGGATGGTTTGTAATTCTTCAAGGATAAGTCCGTTTAAGGTTTTCGCCTTGTCAACAGATAGATTAATTGCTAGTGCAGTGTTTAATTCTCGAATGCTAATTCTAGGATCAACCAGGAAGCTGCCGTCTTTTTGCGGGTTAATTTCATCAATACTTTCATTTTGATTAGAAGTAAACTGACCGACAATTTCTTCCAAAATATCTTCAAGCACCACCATACCGCGAACCTCTCCGTACTCATCAACCACTAAACCTAAGCGTCTTTTTTGCGTTTGAAAATGCTCTAATTGATGCGCAAGTGATGTGCCTTCTGGTACAAAATAAGGCTCACGCACTAAGCCCAAAACATTGTCCAAACTAAATTCTCCTTTGGCGTACAAATTAACCACTTTACGCATATGTAATACACCGGTGATATTATCACTTGAGCCATCGTAAGTTAATAGGCGGGTGTGTTGTATGCGTTCAAGTTGTTTGAGTAGCTCATCAGGTTTGTTAATGTCCACACTAATCAACTCATGTTTGGGAATCATAATATCCTCAACCTTGACTTTTTCAAGGTCGATAATGTTTAATAACATTTTTTGATAGTTAGAAGCAATAATAGGCTTGGCATCATTTACTACCATGCGTAGCTCTTCAGAGCTAATATCTTCTCTTGAGTCCTGACTATTGATGCCAAAAAGCTTGAGAATCAATCTAGATAATTGAGAAATAAGCCAAACAAATGGTTTGAATAATTTAATTAATACATGAATAACAAGGGAGGCGGGCAGGGCAATTTTTTCAGGATTTTTGGCAGCAAACGTTTTTGGGGTGGTTTCAGCAAATACTAAAATGACAAAGGTTAATGCTAAGGAGGCCAAGACGATAGAATCCTCACCCCAGAGTTTAATAGCTAGAATGGTAGCAATACTGGCTGCAAAGATATTAACAAAGTTATTGCCTAATAAAATAGTACCAATTAGGTGGTCAACATCCTTTAATAGATGTTCGGTGCGTCTGGCATTTTTATTGGTTTTACTTAAAACCTTGAGGCGATAGCGATTAATTGCCATCATTGAGGTTTCAGTGCTGGAAAAAAAAGCCGAGGCTAGTATTAAGCTAAATAGCGAAACACTCAGCCAAAAAGTTGAAAGTGATTCCAATCAGATATTTAAATTAAGGGTCAAGACAACTTAAGCGACTCTTTTCTAAAAATTCCAAGCAAAATTTTGTAA
>JACNGB010000006.1 GCA_014384345.1 Candidatus Thioglobus pontius | reverse complement strand
TGGGAGGATTACACTCTTAATTTACAAAAAATACACTCTTTGCTCATTTTGTTCTCATTGTTAAAAATTTGTAAATTTTACATCGGTGTTATGTTTGTCCAATTTTCCCTGTTAATGGAACAAAGATATAGCTTCCAAGATTAATCTGTTCTAAATCTTGATTGTGTTTAACCACTTTAATCATTTTTTGTATATGTAGATCACCAACAGGAGCAATAAAAATACCGCCGTCTTTTAATTGTTCTATTAATGCATCAGGAATTTCTTTGCAGGCAGCAGAAACAATAATTTTGTCATAGGGTGCTTGTTCTTGATAACCCAGCCCACCATCATGCTGGATAATTTTAACGTTTTTTTATCTTGGCTTTAGCTAGGTTTTTCCGTGCAAAATCAACCAACTCTGGCACAATTTCAACAGAATACACTTGATCAGATAATTGACTCAAAATTGCTGCTTGATACCCACTACCGGAACCTATTTCTAATACTTTGTCTGTTCTTTTAATCTCCAACGCCTCAACCATTGCAAACACAGTAGAAGGTTGAGAGATGGCTTGTTTGTAGTTAATACTAAGTGGCGCATCAATGTAAGCTTCTTTTTTAAATTTTGGCAGAATAAAAAACTCTCTCGATATGGCTTGAAAGACATCAAGCACTTTATCATTCTTAATGATTCTATTGTCACGTAGTTTTTTGAGTAGAGATTTTTTTGTGTTATTTAGGTTTGATAACATAGATTTTTCCACTGTCAGTTGAAAAATAAATCCACCCTTCTTGACTTTGCACAAGTGCTCTAATGCGTTCATTAAGGTTTTCAAATAAACGTTGTTCTGAGATTGCCATACCTGTAGCATCAAGTGTAATTCTATTAAGATGGCGTAATTTAAGCGCCCCAGAGAACAAATCACCTTGCCAATTTTTAAAGGCATTGCCTGAGTAATATAATAGACTTCCTGGTGCTATTGAGGGCACATAAACCTTAACTGGTTGTTCCATGCCTTTTTTATGCGTTCCTTCTCCTACAGAAACCGGCCCCCAATATTCTTTGCCATAAGATATGATTGGCCAGCCATAATTTTTACCTTTTTCTATTAAGTTAATCTCGTCGCCACCCCTAGGACCATGCTCAATTGACCAGAGTCGTTTATTTTCATTGTCCCAAACTAATCCCTGTGGATTGCGATGGCCATAACTCCAAATCTCTGGCAGAGCAACTGAATGCTCAATAAAAGGATTGTCTTTTGGTATTGTGCCATCAAGATTAAGTCTTAAAATAGATCCTGCGTGTGTTTTCAAATTCTGAGCATTTGGCCTAAAACCACGATCACCAATCGAAAAATAAACATGGCTTTGATCATCAAATGCTATTCGACTTCCATAATGAATATTAGTATCAGTTCGTGAGTGTGTTACTAGCAAATCTTTCCAATCTTTTAATTCCTTTTTATCTAAATGTGCTCTAGCAAGTGTGGTCGCACCTTGGTCTTGGACTGGCTTTGAATAAGTAAAATAAATCCAATCTCCCGACTGATAGTTCGGTGCTATTGCCACATCTAATAAACCGCCCTGACCGTCTGCCATCACTGTTGGGGAGCCCGTTATGTAATTAACTGATTTTAATTGAATGTTAAATATGCCTACTTTGCCGTTACGTTCAGTAAATAAAATCTCATTATTTGAAATAAAAACCATACTCCAGGGCACGCCTAAACCTGAATAGAGTAATTTAAGCTGATAGGCATTAGCAAAAACTGTGGAAGACACAGAGAAAATCAACAAAAAAATAATAGAATTAATGTGTTTCATTGATCGAATTATATATTTTATTAATAACTTCATTTGAATCTAGGGTTGTATTTGCATCAACGGATAATACAGTTGCACCTTCAGAATCTTCAATTGGCTCTAAAGAATGGAATTGCTGCTCTAGTATGCTCACATCAGCATCCGAGATATTGTTTTTTTCTTTTGAGCGCTTATGAACACGAGATTGAAGTTCGTGCTTTTCCACTTGAAAATCAAGAATAGTAATAGGGATACCAATTTCATCAAAAGCTTGATAAAACATTTGACGATGCTTAACTTGAAGAAAAGTTGCATCGACCACCACCGAATATCCACTTTGGGTAATTGTTTTAGCTAGGTCTAATAAACGCTGATAAGTTTGAATAGTTACCTTGGATGTATACATATTACCTTGCAATAACAATGAGGCGGGAATACCTTTAAAGTGCCCAAACAAACGCTTTCTTTCAACATCAGATCGGATCCAAATTGCTTTTAATTTTTGCACAAGTTTTGCAGCAATAGTACTCTTGCCACTACCTGATAAGCCATGTAGCATAATCACACTAACTTGACTAAGATCTGTGTAAGAATCGGCTAGCCTTAAATAGTGCCTGACTTGAGCCAAAGAATCTTTTTGCTGTTTAGTATTATCGAGTTGCTTAGAGCGAATAGACATTACTTTTGCTCGCACGCAAGCGCGGTAAACCAGATAAAAATTAAACAATTCTAAGCCTGCATAATCACCTGTTGTAGAAAGATAATCGTTTAAAAAACGCCAAGCAAGATCAGACCTTTCTCGAGCCTCTAAGTCCATAAAAAGAAAGGATATTTCACTTATAACATCAATCCAACGAAGGCTATCATTAAATTCAATGCCGTCAAAAATTTGCACTTTATTTTGCCAATACACCATGTTTGCTAGATGCATATCGCCATGGCATTCTCGAATAAAGCCATTTGCACGCCTTGAGTTCATTGTGTTGGATAAGTGATTAAATTGTGCTTGTGTCCACTCATTGAGCTGCTCAACGGTTTTAATAATTGCTTGATGATGTACATGCTGCTTGATTTGAATGAAATTTTCAAGTGCAAACGAAAGTATCGCCTTAGGTTTACCATAATTCGATTTCACCTGTGCAATCGCTACTTTTGCATGAAATTCTGCCACGCGTGAGGAAATCTCATCTATCCAGTTGTCTTTCCAGATTTTTTTTGTATTGTCTTCTAATAGTTGATCTAATTCCATATCGGTATCAAACCTATGCATGCGTACAGCATATTCAACAATATCTTGAGAGTTAGAGTTGTTCTTATTTAAAACCAAGATCTTTCCATTTCGATACATAATAGGCACAACATCAATATAAATTGCATCTGCAAGCCTTGAGTTAAGGCGCAGCTCTTCTTTACAAAAATGTTGTCGTTTATCAAGCGTGGAGAAATCTAAAAAACCTAGATTAAGCGGCTTTTTAATTTTATAAGCATAATTTCCAGCTAGGAAAATGTGAGAAATATGAGTTTGAATATGCTCAACTTGAGCAACATTATCAGGATAGGCATTTGAATCCAATAACTGTTGTTCAATATTAACCATACCCATACCTAGTGATCAAAATTTTTTATTTAACCAATAATACTTAATGCACAAAACAGGTGCAATACACCTTGTGACTTAAAAATTTAACTAAACTCTTTTTATCCCATGATTGTACTGTAGTGGTCCGTTAATCTTGTACATATTTCAAGTTACTTTTACAACTCCAAAAAGACAGAATTAAATCCGCAAACAAAAAGATACTTTATCCTTTTATAAAACCTTAAAAACAACCATAAACGATTTAAAGTACATTATTTTTTTACAAAGTGACGACAAAATGTCGACAAATTATCATCATTTTGAAGGTTTTTGACAGGTGTAAAAAAAGGGATTCGCTTGGAATCCCTTATGGGGTATGGCTCCTCGAGGTGGGCTCGAACCACCGACAAACGGATTAACAGT
>JACNGB010000007.1 GCA_014384345.1 Candidatus Thioglobus pontius | reverse complement strand
GAAAATCCGGGCAAGAATGACCACTTTGAGCAGCTCATTAATCCAGAATCTCTAGTTGTAACTTACGGCATGGTAGAGCCAACCATGGCTAATGCTGAGCCTGAAGTGGCTTATCAATTTGAGCGTGAAGGCTACTATTGTCGCGACAATAAAGACATAAATGAAATTGTCTTTAATAAAACAGTCAGTTTAAGAGATACTTGGAATAACTAAATTACAATAGATTTAAGCCATTAACCACATATTGATCAAACTTAGAATCATCACTAATTAGTGAAAAATCTTTACTAATTGTCTGGGCTATAATCATCCTATCAAATGGATCTTTATGGTGCAATGGAAGCTTGGATAACTGTAAAGCGTCTTTCGCATCAAAAGACATAATTTCAACATCCATTGCATTGGCAGCTTGTTCAATATCAAAATCTATTGTTAGTTTTCCAATGGAAGATTTAATGATAAGCTCAACCATGCTCATTGAACTTAAGTAAATACTGTTATTTGTATCTTCTATATGACTAAAGTACGAACCGTCTATTTTAGATGGATCATTTAATAGCCATAGAAAAACATGTGTATCAATAATGATATTCATTATTGAGCGTAATAAAATAGATTTTCTATTTCTTGTGAATCATTATTAAAATCGTTTGGTATATCAAGTTTTCCTTGCATTTGACCAAAAACACGTTGCCTTGCATCTTCTTTATAGGGCACAATTTTAGCAACCTTAGTGTGGCGTTTGCCATATTCAATAATAAACTCTTCACCGTTAGAAACTTGTTTCAAAATATCGGAAAAATTTGTTTTGAATTGCCCCACTTGTACAGTTTGCATTACCAGCCTCCTATATTTAATATGGTTTGATTATAACACAACTTGTCAAGTTGACAAATACTATATTTGATCTAGCCACATCGAAACAGTATCAATCTCATTGTATTTGGTTAGATCAATTTGCAGAGGGGTGACTGATACATAGTTATTGCTAATCGCATGAAAATCTGTTCCTACGCCGTTATCAGCCTCTTTGCCATTCTCACCTATCCAATATAAAGACGCATCGTCCTTGTCTTGAATGCTTTGTTCTGACATGTGACGTTTACCTAGGCGCGTGGTTTGAAAGCCCTTTATCTCATCAAAATTTACATCGGGCACATTAACATTAAGCACCGTGTCGTGTGAGAGTTGTGAAGTGTGGATTTGATTAACTACCTGAGATGCAACCCTGCCTGCTGTATCAAAATTCTTACCTTCCCAGCTGGCTAATGAGACTGCCACTGATGGCAAGCCTAAGAAGCGCCCTTCTATCGCGCCAGCAACAGTACCAGAGTAGATAACATCATCACCCAGGTTAGGGCCAAAATTAATACCAGTAACCACTAAATCAAATTCATCCTCTAAAAAACCACAGAGTGCTAAATGTACACAGTCCGATGGTGTGGCATCAATACTGTAGATATTTGTATCAATTTTTTTAGGTTTTAAAGCTTGATTAAGGGTTAGTGAACTACTGGCTGCTGATTTATTTTCATTAGGCGCAACGACCACCACCTCGTGATTTTTTGATAAATATTGGGTCAAGGTTTTAATACCTTCGGCCTGATAGCCGTCATCATTGCTGATTAAGATTTTCATTTAAGAAATGTTAAGTGTAACTGCATCTTTCTTAATGCCAACTTTAACCGTGCCGCCATCAACCAATTTGCCAAACAACAATTCATCGGCCAAAGGCTTGCGAATTTCTTTCTCAATCAGGCGTGACATCGGTCGTGCACCCATCTGTGCATCATAACCATGATCAGCAAACCATTTTCTTGCTGCATCAGAGATAATGAGGGAAACGCCTTTATCTTCTAGAGTGGACTCCAGCTCAAATAAGAATTTATCAACCACATACACAATCGTATCTTTATTAAGTGAATTGAAATAAATTACTTCAGACAAGCGGTTTCTAAATTCTGGCGTGAAGGTTTTTTTCAACTCACCTGAATAATCCGACGAATGATCTTGATCATTAAAACCAATAGAGGCACGCTGTACACTTTGAGCGCCGACATTTGATGTCATGACTAAGATCATATTTCTAAAATCAATTTCTCGACCGTTGGCATCTGTCATTTTGCCGTTATCCATTACCTGTAAAAGAATATTGAATAAATCAGGATGAGCTTTTTCCACCTCGTCCAATAACAATACTGCATAAGGATTAGCATTAACTGCCTCAGTTAACAGGCCGCCTTCTTCATAGCCAACATAGCCTGGTGGCGAGCCAATCAGCTTGGAAATAGAATGACGCTCCATATACTCACTCATATCAAAGCGTAATAATTTAACCCCCATGATGCGCGCTAATTGCTTGCAGATTTCTGTTTTACCTACGCCTGTCGGGCCAGCAAACAAAAAAGAACCCATGGTTTTGTCGTCTTGTGACAAGCCTGAACGTGCTAGTTTGATAGCTGTTGATAAGCTCTCTACTGCATCATCTTGACCAAACACACCTAACTTTAACTCTGCTTCTAAATTCTTAAGCAATGATTTATCATCACTGGTTACTTGACGCGACGGAATGCGTGCAAGTTTGGCAATAATATTTTCAATATCACCAACGCTAATATTAACTTTGCGTTTTGATTTTGGCTGAATTTGCTGCAAAGCACCCACTTCGTCAATCACATCAATGGCTTTATCTGGCAGGCGTCTATCGTTCATATGGCGGTGTGACAATTCAACCGCTGATTCTAATGCTGCAGCTGAATACTTAACCTTGTGATGCTCCTGGTAATATTTTTTCAACCCATGCAAAATCTTAACTGTATCAGTAACCGATGGCTCTTCAATATCAATTTTTTGAAAACGACGTGTCAGTGCATGATCTTTTTCAAACACCTTGCGAAACTCCTCAACCGTGGTTGAGCCCATGCATCTAAGCGACCCATCTGCCAATGCAGGCTTGAGCAAGTTAGAAGCGTCGAGTGATCCGCCTGAAACACTGCCTGCGCCAATCATGGTGTGTATCTCATCAATAAATAAAATACCATGTGGGATTTTCTTAAGATCGGTTAATACGGCTTTTAAACGCTTCTCAAAGTCACCACGATATTTTGTGCCGGCAATAAGTACGCCAATATCTAAGGAGTAAACACTCGCCTGCTTTAAAACCTCTGGCACTTTGCCGTCAACAATTTTCTTAGCAATGCCCTCGGCAATGGCTGTTTTTCCAACGCCTGCTTGGCCGACAAACAGCGGATTATTTTTACGTCTGCGAGACAACACTTGTACGGTGCGCAACACTTCTTCTTCTCGCCCCAGCAAAGGGTCAATTTTTCCTGATTTGGCCTTCTCACACAAATTAACTGTGTATTTTTCCAAAGAGGTCTGTTTTGATTTACCTGGCTCAGATTCAATCCGCTCTACCTCTTCAAGACTCTCAGGCTCCTGATTGGCAATACCTTCCATCACCTCTAAGCGAGAAATATTATTAAGCTTGAGCAAATAAACCGCGTGCGATTCTTTTTCAGACAAAATACTAACCAATACATTCATGGCATAAACCGTGTTTTTTTGCGCTGATTGTGCCTGATAAACGCTGCGCTGCAACACGCGCTGAAAGCCAACTGTCGGAACAATATCCAATTCAGAATCTTGGGCAATTAATGGTGTATGAGAATCAATGTATTCTTCTAACTCTTCACGAATTTCATCAATATTGACGCGTTTATTGCGCATAAAGGTAACCACTTCATCAATATTCAATAAAGCCAATAATAGATGCTCAACGGTAACAAATTCCAGGCGATTGTTGCGCGCCTGAGTCATGATAAAGTTAATCTCTTGTTGTAATCCTGATTCAATCATAGTTTTATTATA
>JACNGB010000042.1 GCA_014384345.1 Candidatus Thioglobus pontius | reverse complement strand
CTTTTTGCTCTTCTGGTAGTGCGTCGGTCATGTCGGTTTTAATAAAGCCAGGTGCTACAGCGTTAACCGTAATACCACGTGGACCAACCTCACGAGCCAATGACTTAGTAAAACCCATAATGCCGGCTTTAGCAGCAGCGTAATTAGTTTGCCCAGCGTTACCCATGGCGCCCACCACTGAGGCGATAGAGATAATGCGACCAGCTTTTTTCTTCATCATGCCGCGTAAAACGGCTTTTGACATTTTGTAGACTGAAGCAAGATTGGTATTCATAATATCATCCCACTCATCTTCTTTCATACGCATTAGCAGGTTGTCACGTGTGATACCAGCGTTGTTAATTAGAATATCAACAGCACCATAAGTGTCGGTGATGTTTTTCATCACTTCAGTAATTTGATCGTTGTCTGTCACATTAAGCGCCATACCTGTACCAGTAACGCCGTTGTCTTTTAAGGTGGCACTAATAGCATCTGCACCATTACTACTCGTCGCTGTACCAATAACCGTTGCACCCGCACCACCTAAAGATAAGGCAATAGCTTGGCCAATACCTCGGCTTGCACCCGTTACTAAAACAATTTTTCCTGATAAGTCTGACATAATATTTCCCCTATTTAATTTCCTCTAAAGTAGCTGCAACGCTGGCTGAATCTAGCACGGCGTTTGCAGATAATGATTTTTCAATTCTTCTAGTAAGTCCTGCAAGCACCTTGCCTGGTCCAGCTTCAATAAGTTTTTCAACACCCATCGCGTGCATAGATTTTACTGTGCCCGTCCAGAGTACCGGCTTATGTAGTTGTGCCACTAATTTTGCTTTCATATCATTTGCATCCGTGGCTTTAGCCGCATCAACATTATGCAGTACGTCGATATTGCCCATGTTAAATTCTACCGCATCTACCGCTATTTTAAACTCCGCTGCTGCGCCGTCCATCAGTGAACAATGTGACGGCACGCTGACTGGCAACACCACGGCGCGTTTTGCGCCTGCAGCTTTCATGGCTTCACAGGTTACGTCAACCGCTGCTTTATTACCCGCAATCACTACTTGACCATTAGAATTAAAATTAACCGCTTGCACGATACCTTCGCCAGCATAATCAGCACATACTTTAACAACCACTTCATCATCCAAACCGAGAATAGCCGCCATTGCGCCTACACCTGCCGGAACTGCCGATTGCATTAGTTCTGCACGCTTTCTTACCAATTTAATGCCGTCACTAAAATTAAGCGCACCGGATGCGACTAAAGCGGTGTACTCGCCCAAGCTGTGGCCCGCCATACAAACCGGCGATAGGTCTGTTGTGCTGGTAAGCACTCTATAAGTTGCAACACCAGCAGCTAGCATTGCCGGCTGGGTGTTTTGCGTTTGGTTAAGGCCGTCTTGATCTTCTTGGGTTAATTGCCAAAGATCAAAACCAAGTGCGTCCGATGCTTGTGTAAATGTATCCTTAACAATAGAAAAGTTATCAGCAAAATCTGACAGCATGCCAAGGGATTGTGAGCCTTGACCTGGAAAAACAATTGCGTATTTCATAGGTATTTGTGTTGTTAATATAGGTTTATTTTAGACAATAAAAAAGCGCCCGGAAGGCGCTTTTTAGATAAATTATCGTTGCGAACTATACCGCTTCGATTGAAACCGTTTGACGCATGAACTTACCTTTCTTAGCAAAAACTACTTTACCGTCTGCTGTTGCAAACAAAGTATCGTCTTTACCTTTACGTACGTTAGTACCCGGGTGGAACTTAGTACCACGTTGACGTACTAAGATATTGCCAGCCAATACAGCTTGACCGCCAAAACGTTTAACACCTAATCTTTTTGATACGGAATCTCTACCGTTATTAGTACTACCGCCTGCTTTCTTATGTGCCATGGGTTATTCTCCTATGCCTTAATCTTTATAATTTCTATTTCTGTGTACAATTGTCTATGACCTTGTTGCTTCATAGAGTGCTTACGACGACGGAATTTTAAGATATGAACCTTCTTTCCTTTGCCTTGTGAAATAACTTTTGCTTCGACTGTTGCTTTAGCAACCAAAGGTGCACCAACTTGAATGTTGTCACCGTCAGCAACCATAAGAACTTCGTCAAAAGTAATTGTTTTACCTGGTTCAACTTCTAATTTTTCAACCTTTAAAGTTGTTCCCTCTGCCACTCGAAACTGCTGACCACCTGTTTTAATAACTGCGTACATAATAAAATCCAAAATGTGAATTCGTAAAAAGGGGCAATTATACGCCAACGAGCGCATTTATGAAAGGGAGTTTTAAGTATAATTTGTATTTTTATTTACATAGATGAGCGAACAATGATTATTTTTGAAACAAACATGGGTGATATTCACATAACAGTAGATGTTGATAACGCACCTATTAGTGCTAAAAACTTTACTGACTATGTAGAGTCTGGTTTTTTTGATGATACTATTTTCCACCGTGTCATCAAAAACTTCATGATTCAAGGTGGTGGATTTACCCAAGATATGTCACAAAAACCAACCAATGCAGAAATTGAAAATGAAGCTAAAAATGGCTTAAAGAATTCTAAATATTCATTGGCTATGGCTAGAACAGCTGCACCTCATTCTGCTAGCTCACAATTTTTCATTAATACCAAAGATAATTCATTCTTGGATTGTCCGGGCCAAGATGGTTGGGGTTATTGTGTATTTGGTGAAGTCGTTGAAGGTTTTGATGTGGTTGACAAAATCAATGAAGTGTCAACAGGCAATAAAGCAGGACATGCTGATGTGCCAAACGATTCGGTGATTGTAACTAAAGCCTACCTTAAATAATTATTAGCCCGGGTCAACCGGGTTTTTTATGTCTCAAGCTAATTCACATTCGAAAATAATTCAAACAGATAAAACTGTGTTGATTATTGCCGACCTGCATTTACTTGCTGGTGACGTTAAGAAAAACCAATTATTTGAACGATTTTGTCAGCAGGCAAAATCTGCTGATCAGGTGTTTATTTTGGGTGATTTGTTTAATACCTGGCTGGGAGATGATTTATCTCTACCGCATTATCAAGCCACCATTCAGCTGCTGAAAGATCTTTGCAAAAGCGTTGATGTGCTTGTCATGACCGGCAATCGAGATTTCTTATTAAGCCAAGCGTTTGTTCAGCAGACGAACTGCAAGCTGATCAACACACCTTACCTATTAGAACTCGGCAAACATCAATACGTGCTTACCCATGGCGATGAGCTATGTACGGATGATGAATCTTATCAGCAGATGAAAACAATCTTGCAGCATCCAATCACTAAAGCTGTCTTTGTGCATCTACCCAAAAAATGGCGCTTGAAGCTTAGCGGCCAGCTGCGCAAGAAGAGTGTTGATGCTCAGCAAGCTAAGTCACGTGAAATTATGGATGTAAACCCACAGACAGTTAACGAATTGATGGGTAAATATCCGGGTGCAGATTTAATCCATGGACATACGCATCGGCTGAATACACATACAGAAAAAACCTTTACGCGCTACGTACTAGGGGATTGGCCAGATTCTAAAGGTAATGCCATTAAAATTACCAGCCAATCGTTAAGCCGGCTTGAAATTAGCTGATCGCTCCATCATATCAACCCGAACCACCTTAAGCATCATTTTTTCATCAGCTTTCGGCACTTGACCTTCTTTAAACTTGATTTGATCCATTAGCCCAACCTCAGGAATCATGAACAAGGCTTTATCGCCACGAACATCAACCACGATACCTTCACCCTTCCAGCCAGGATTGCGCTTTAAAAATAAACATTTGTAATGATCATTACTAAAGCGAGTCACGCGGCCAACGTCAGCTAAGGCGTTGTTATTAATGCCAATAATTTCCTTAACGCGTTTTTTATCTAACGTCGGTTTGCCAGCAATAAAATTAGATAATTGTTGATGCGCCAATAAATCATAGTAGCGTCTTAGCGGGCTGGTAATCCTCAAGTACGAATCCAAGCCCAGACCGTAATGAGATAGCGGCTTAATAGAAGTAGCAGAGCGCTTGAAAAATTTAATGGCTTGAAACGATTCAGCCGTGCTCAAGTTATCTTTTTTGTCTAGTATTTCTTGTGGAAAGTCGCCTTCATCTTGCAAAGCGTACGGCATAACAATATCATTTTCTTGCGCGTATTGAGCAATGGTGCGCCCCGCCGTCACCATAACTTCTGCCACAAAATCCCGACTAGGGCTGGTTTTCTGAGGTTCTATTTGCACTTTTTCGTCAATGTATCTGACATCAACATTTGGTAAATTTAAACTAATTGAGCCCCTCTTTTCGCGAAAAGCTTTGTGCTGATCAATAAAAGTTTGAATGTTGGAAAAATCAGCGTTACTCTTGTTTTCTAATTCCACATCTACCGCCTCATAGGTAGTATTGGTAACCTTGATAGTGCTGTGCACTACTTCAATGTCACTAATAACACCCTTATTCATGCTCAAACCAATTGATAGCGCTGGTGAGGTTTTAGTTTCGCCTAAAGCAAGCGCTTTAGTGAGTGAAGTTGGCAGCATATGAATAATTTGCTCTGGTAGGTATAAATTAGAACCACGCTCACGAGCATATTCATCAAGTTCTGAACCAGAGTCAACAATGGTTGAAACATCAGCAATATGAATCCAAAGGCGATCACCGTCCACACTAATCGCATCGTCGGCATCGTTTGAGCCTTCGTTGTCAATCGCATAACAGTTCATGTGTGTCAGATCAACACGCTCAATCTCTGGCAGGCTTACTTCAATCTCTTCATCTTCTGGAATACTAAACTTAGCGGGATACGGATTAAAACTATCAGAGAAGTAGCCCACTTTCAGCAAGAATTTATAAGCAGACTCCTCGTTATTCTCAACGCCTACGTGGTCTAAAATTTTGGCATGCTTTGACTGGTTTAATGCTACCTTTGCAGCTTCTTCTAGATAAGGTATATCTTGCTCATCAAAGGTATTATTGGCTAGATTGTCAATACAATGCTGCAAGCTTTCAGCTGCTATTTTTTCAGCATTGCGCTTATCTAAAATTCCCTGAACTTGCGCTGTTGGACGGACAAAAACACTGTCTTTTTGCCAATAAAAATACAAGCCATCTTCAACCAGCAAACAGGTACACCAAGCTGTTTGTGCACTGTATTCATCAAACAGCCATTCGGTAATTTCTTCCAGCGTTAATATTTCTTCCTGGAAGTCTGCAAGCACCTCCATATCAGCATGCGCACACGACTCATTCACCTGAGTGAATTCAGGATGAATAAATCTAAAATCTTTTTCTCTGACTTTACGCGTAGTGCCATCAACAAATTCTAATTCAAATTTGTTCGAAACAACACTTGCGATACGTGCAGGTTTGCCTTTATAGGCAACCAGTGAATTGACCAAGACTAATTGCTTAGTCTAGAGTGTCTGAGTAATCTTCAGCTGACATCAATCCATCAATACCGTCTGCCTTAAATTTAACCAACCAACCATCATCATAACAACTAGAATTAACTAATTCTGGCTCTGCGTCAAGCGCTTCATTAGCCTCAACCACTTCAAGGTCAGCTGGTGCGTAAACACCGCTGGCAGCTTTAACTGATTCCACCACACAAAATTCATCTTCTTGAGAAGCTTCATCACCTTCACCAGGCAATTCAACAAATACCATGTCGCCCAATAATGCTTGTGCATGGTCGGTAACACCCATGGTGAACGTGCCGTCGCCGTTGTCTAGAATCCATTCGTGGGTTTCGGTGTATTGCCTGTCGTCTCTTACTTCACTCATAACATTACTGCTTCTTTTTCCTATCTACTGCGTTAGATTTCTAAAATACTCAGTCGTGTAGATTGACTACACTTCTTCGAATTTTAGAAATCTGCCTTGTACATAAGAAAAATACTTGCAATCTCCTTTAATAAAATTTTTAAACTAATACTTTGCCATTTCTTACAAATGGCGGTTTGACTATTTTAGCGGAAACCAACTTATTTCGCATCTCAATTTCACACGATCCTGTTGTGCCCATTGGCACGCTGGCCAGCGCAATCGCCTTACCCATGGTTGGCGAGAAAGTGCCTGAAGTCACTTCACCCTCACCCAAAGCGCTTACCACTTTTTGATGATCACGAATCACGCCTTTGCCTTCTAGAACTAGGCCGACAATGGTTTTCTTAACACCATCATCCCTTAATTTTTCTAAAGCTTTTCGGCCAACAAATTGACGATTTTCATTATTCAAATCAACCGTCCAAGTTAGTGCTGCTTCCAATGGGGATACCTCATCATTCATCTCAGAACCATACAAACTCATGCCTGCTTCCAAACGCAAGGTATCACGCGCACCCAAACCACAAGGCTTAACGCCTGCCTCAAGTAACATTTTCCAAGTAAATTCTGCAGATTTTTCTGGAATCATAATTTCAAATCCATCTTCACCCGTATAGCCAGTTCGAGCAATAAACAACCCGCCCAGGCTTGCCGCATTAAATGGCTTCAGCTCGCCTGCCACCTCTTCCACGCCTGGCATTGCGGCAAATACTTTTTCACGTGCATTTGGCCCCTGAACCGCGATCATGGCTAAATCCAGCTTAGGCTCAACAGACACCTCAAAGCCTTGTGCTTGTGTATTAATCCAGGCAATGTCTTTTTCAGTTGTGCCTGCGTTAATGACCATTCGGTAGTTTTCGTCATCAATATAGTAAACGATCAAATCGTCAACCACACCACCAGTTTTGTTAAGCATGCAACTGTACAATGCTTTACCTGCAGTTTTTAATTTATCAACATCATTCGCAATTAACGTTTGCAAAAAAACCTTAGCCTCTGCACCTTTAAAATCAACTGTAGTCATGTGAGAGACATCAAACATACCAGCATCAGTTCTGACTTGATGATGTTCTTGGATTTGCGAGCCATAATTCAGTGGCATTTCCCAGCCACCAAAATCAACCATTTTTCCTTGCGCGTCAACATGCGCCTGATATAAAGGGGTGCGTTTCATAATATTTTCCTAGTTTTCCTGTTTGGTATATTTGCCAATCACTATCACTGTGATAATGATCAAAATAAAAGTAAGGCCCATAGTACCGAATAATTTGAAATTTACCCACGATTCTTCTGTGTGTTGTGCCACCAAACATAAGTCTTGCATGGTGGTGGTTGCACAATCTAGCTCTGTTAGTTCAATTTTAGGATCTAAGTCTGTGGATGAAAATAACAACGCTCTGGCTGCCAAAGCAAGCTTTACATAATAACCATTAACAATGGCAATACCCACAAAACCCAAGCCCCAAAGCCAGGTTAATTGATTCCATACTTGCTTAGGAAGCTCTAGTTCTTTTCCAAGCATTCTTTGAAGCAAGGTCTTTTTACCAATCCAAATGCTAATAATTAATGCAGCAGCAAACACAACATACAGCACACTAACCTTCCACATAATAAAGGCCGGGTCACTAATAGCAATGGTGACGCCACCAAACACAACCAACAAGCCAAAAGTAATCAGATGTGTTTTTTCAAACTTACCCGTTTGATAACGAGTGACTAACATTTGTACAGCAGTTGCACCAATCATGGCATAAATTGCCATGTATAAACCATAAGTTTTGTACACAATAAAAAATAAGGCTATCGGAAAAAAATCAAGTAAAAATTTCATAAGCTATCCTAGACATTTTGTAGAGCAAAAAACCTGACCATCTTTAATAATGGCTTCGTTTTCTGGCACGTGTGTTTTGCAAACACTACATGACACCATCTTTGTTGACGAAGGCTGTGGCACATTATTGTTTTTTGGTTGTCTTAATTTACGCCAAACGCTAAAGCCCAGCCAAACAACCAGAACAACAATAATTAACTTTACAATTCCCATGAAAAACTCGCCTCAAAAAAATAGAATTTTACCAATGCTTGAGTGTATAATTTCCCCTTTTTATGTGTCTATAAAACACAATCACATTCCTGCCCGGGTGGTGAAATTGGTAGACACACAGGACTTAAAATCCTGCGCCTTCACGGGCGTGCCGGTTCGATTCCGGCCCCGGGCACCATATTCAATTAATCTAGACTTCTTCGGAAGTCTTTTTTTTTGCCCACATAAAAAACGTCTATACTCCACTTAATACCCTCTAGATGATTTAATATCGTTGATATAAAATCATCATATGATAGACAAAAAATCTCAGAAAGCACCACCAACAATTGAAACACTCAACGACCTAGCGCAATACGTTGACTATTCATTTGTCAACAAACTTAATGTCGATCCAGAGGCAAAAACAGATGGCGTTGATCATCAAACCCGGCAAGTTTTCACCGGCCATTATGTACGTGTCAACCCTACACCCATCAAGGATCCTGAGTATATTACTCACAGTAAAATATTTTTTAAAGAGCTTGGTTTTGCAGATCAATTGGCGAAAACTGACGATTTCATGCAACTATTTTCTGGCAACAGCTCACATGTCCCAAAACCCATAAACACAGCCGGTTGGGCAACGGGTTACGCGCTGTCTATTTTTGGCACTGAGTATTATCAACAATGCCCATTTCAAACGGGTAACGCTTATGGTGATGGACGTGCAGTGTCAGTACTTGAAGTGTTGATTAATAACCAGCGCTGGGAAATGCAACTCAAGGGCGGCGGGCGAACCCCTTATTGCCGTGGTGCAGATGGTCGCGCCGTTCTACGTTCAAGCATTCGAGAATTTTTAGCCCAAGAGCACATGTATGCACTTGGCGTGCCTACCTCAAGATCACTAAGTTTATATGTTTCAACATCAGAAAAAGTTAATCGCCCTTGGTATTCGGAAGACTCGCACTCAATGGATCCTGATGTCCTAGTTTCAGAACCAGTCGCCATTTCAACACGGGTAGCGCCCTCATTTATTCGAGTTGGTCAACTTGAGCTGTTCGGTCGCCGCGTTCGCAAGAACGAACACCCAAAAGCGATGGAAGAGCTCGAGATGATTGTGTTGCATTTGATTGATCGTGAATACGCTAACGTAATCGACAAGCAGTTAAATACTGCAGAAAAAATAGTGTTGCTTGCACGCGAGTTTCGTCATCGCTTGACTTTACTTGTGTCCAACTGGATTCGTGTTGGCTACTGTCAGGGAAACTTTAACAGTGATAATTGTGCAGCGGGCGGATTTACCCTTGACTACGGTCCATTTGGTTTTTGCGACGAGTTTAATCCATACTACCAACCCTGGTCAGGTGGCGGGGATCATTTTGCTTTTCTAAATCAACCGATAGCAGCCGAGCGAAACTTTCAAATGTTTTGCAAAGCGTTAGCGCCTTTGTTAACTAAGCATCCGAGCCATCTACAGGCGCTAGAAGACATTCAAAATGGCTTTGCAGAAATCATGCAACAACGCATGGAAGAAATGTGGGCTAATAAACTCGGCTTGGCTAATTTTAATGCTGAACTGTTTAGCGAACTAACAACACTGATGATGAAAACGCCCGTGGATTACACCATTTTCTTTCGAGAATTGTCATCAATACCAAGTGATCTTGCACCACTCAAGCGCAGCTTTTATATAAACCCAACATCAAAAGAGATGGATCAACGCTGGTCTGAATGGTTTGAGCAGTGGCAGCAACTCAGCTGCAGTTCGGCTAACTTAGCAGCTACTGAAACCGGATCTCGCGAGAAGCTCTGTAAAAAAATGAAGCTCATCAACCCAAAATACAGTTTGCGAGAGTGGTTTGTTAAACCAGCCTATCAACAAGCTGGCGAACGAAATTACACGCTAGTTCGAGAATTGCAAGCGGTTATGACACAACCTTATGCGCAGCAGTCTAAAGAAATTGAGGCTAAATATTACCGGCCAAAACCTGATAAGTTGTTTAATATTGGCGGACTAACCCAATATAGTTGCTCATCATAAACACTTCATGGTTGATTAAATTAGCAACGCTTCGCAGAATAAGCTAAGTAGTTTATAATTATTTTATTAATACGATTAAAACAACCATTATGCAAAAAAAAATCATCTCAACTGATCAAGCGCCCCAAGCCATCGGCACTTATTCTCAAGCGGTTCAAATTATTGGTGGATCAACGGTTTACCTGTCAGGTCAAATTCCTTTAATTCCTGAAACCATGGAAATGGTCGAAGGTGATATTAGCGCACAGATTCACCAAGTATTTAAAAACCTGAGTGCGGTTTGCAAGGCATCAGGCGGCAGTTTAAACGATATTGTAAAACTTAATATTTTCTTAACCGAGTTAAGTAATTTTGCCGTTGTTAATGAAATTATGTCACAATATTTTGACCAGCCTTATCCAGCGCGTGCTGCAGTTGGTATTAATGAATTGCCAAAATTTGCCAGAGTAGAAATGGATGGTGTTATGGTCATTAAAGAAGGTAGTTACAACTTCTAATAAAATGCACAGCCTGTCTGATCCAATTATTTCGATCAACGGGTTAGGCCCTAAAGCGCAAGAAAAACTCAATGCCATTGGTATTTATAATTTGGAACACTTGTTGTTTCACTTACCTAGTCGCTATCAAAATAAAACCAAATTCACCTTATTAACCCAAGCACAGGTTGGCACCGAAATATTGGTGCAATTAACCATTGATCGTATCGAAGAGGTGGCTACGCGTCAGCGCCAACTATTGTGTTATTTATCTGACGAGTACAATCGAAGCTTAATCTTGCGATTTTTCCATTTTAATCAACATCAAAAACAGCAGCTCGTTCGAGGTGATATTATTCAGTGTTTTGGTGAGCTAAAAATTGGACGTGACGGGTTGGAGATGCACCATCCAGAATATCGTTTAATCTCCAAAGGCCAGCCCACTTTATTAGAAAAAACCTTAAGCCCTATTTATCCATTAACCGCAGGCATTCATCAGCCACAATTAAAAAAATGGATTGATATTGCGCTAGAAACTTTAAAAAAATCGAATTTAATCGACAGTTTTGAAAATTTGGCAAAAAATTCCATGCCAACTTTAAAGCAAGCACTGTATACCCTACATCACCCTAAAATTGATGATAATATCGACCAAATAGCCAATTTTAGGCACATTTCTCAACAAAGATTGATTATTGAGGAGCTTTGCGCCCAACAACTGAGCCTACTCAAGCTCAAAAATGAGCGCAAATTCAAAATTTCCAATATTTTTAAAATTTCAAACACTCTATCTAATCAATTATCTGACAATTTAGGCTTTGAATTAACCACAGCGCAACAACGCAGCGTTGACGAAATCAATGTCGATCTCAGTTCAAATCATCCTATGCTAAGATTATTGCAAGGCGATGTAGGCTCTGGAAAAACCATTGTGGCAGTATTCGCTTGTTTGCAAGCAGTTGAAAATGGATTTCAGGCAGCGGTGATGGCACCAACAGAGATTTTAGCGCATCAGCATTTTCATGGTTTTGGTGACTACCTAACACCATTAGGTATTAAAACTGCTTTATTAACTGGCTCTCAAAATAGCTCGGATCGTCACGAGCAACTTGCACTAATTAATTCTGGCGAAGCTCAGGTTGTTATCGGCACTCATGCACTGTTTCAAGAAGCGGTTGAATTTAATAGATTGGGCTTAGTTATTATCGATGAACAACATAAATTTGGTGTTCATCAACGCCTCTCTCTTGCACAAAAAGCACATAATACGCCGCATCAGCTGGTGATGACAGCAACGCCAATCCCCCGCTCTTTGACCATGAGCGCCTATGCCGATTTGGACTCATCTATTATTGATGAGCTGCCGCCTGGTAGAAGTCCGATTCAAACAGTGGCTTTAGCGAACGACAAAAAAGACAAGGTGCTGAAAAAAATCAACCAGGTTTGTGCGCAAAATAATCAAGTCTACTGGGTTTGTACGCTAATTGAAGAATCTGAAGTATTGCGTGCACAATCCGCCACAAATACACTTGAATTCCTACAAGAAAATTTAGCTGATTTGTCCATCGTTCTTATTCACGGAAAGATGAATAAACAAGAAAAAAACGATATTATGAGTCGCTTTAGTCGTGGCGATATTAATGTTTTAGTAGCCACCACCGTTATTGAAGTCGGTGTTAATGTGCCAAATGCCTCACTCATGGTAATTGAAAATGCCGAACGATTAGGTTTGGCGCAACTGCATCAATTACGTGGTCGAGTGGGTCGAGGCTCAGAGGCTAGTATTTGTATTTTGATGTACCAAGCACCATTAAGTGACAACGCCATACAGCGACTAGATATTTTAAGACAAACCAACGATGGATTTAAAATCGCCAATAAAGATCTGGAATTGCGCGGTCCTGGCGAAATACTCGGCACACAACAAACTGGCATTGCTAATATGAAAATAGCCAATATTGTGCGCGATGGCTATCTACTTAAACAGGTTAATTATTATGCGTTTAAGTTTTTACAGTTTGATGAAGCTCAACAACAAGCATTAATTAACCGTTGGATCACACACGACAAGACTCAATATGCCAATACTTAGCTTAAAATACTCTAATGATTAATACCAATAATATTGTTTGGCAGGATTTATCTCTTATTAACACTGCACCTAAAAATATCCAACAATGGTTAGATGACAAAACCTCATTAACAGCGAAACTTAAACAACAGTTTGAAGATTTTTCAGTGCATGTCTTGTCTCAACAACAAGCCCAACCGCACAGTCATGAAATTGAGTCAATTAGCATAAGTGACCAATACACCATTCGAGAAGTTGAATTATTAGGAAATGGCGTGGCGGTTGTTTTTGCTCGCTCAGTAATTCCATTAACAAACGACACCAAAGAGATTTTAAGTATTGGCTCTAAGCCTTTAGGTGAAATTTTATTTAACGATGCTAGCATCCAGCGTGGTCAGATGCAGATTACACAAACTGATAATCTTTGGGGTAGGCGATCAACCTTTACTATTGGCAATACCAAACTTCTTGTGAGTGAATTTTTTACAAAAGACTTATATGCGTGATGAAATCTTTAGTCAGAAAAATGACTTAGTTAACTTCACTTTCGATGCGCAAGTAGCCGATGTGTTTGATGACATGGTAAGGCGTAGCGTTCCTGGCTATCAAGCAATGATTGAGATGATTGGCTTGAGCGTTAAAACTTATGGCCAGAAAAATACCAATTACTATGATTTAGGCGCCTCAACGGGTGCCACTTCAATTGCCATTAGTCTTAACAACCCACATACCAATAATCGAATTATCGCTGTGGACAACTCGCCCAGTATGGCAAAAAAATGCAAGGCAAATTTGACACCAGTGGTCGATTATGCCGATGTGGTCTGTGCTGATATTAACACCATTGAATTTAACAATGCTTCACTGGTTGTGTTAAATCTAACCTTGCAATTTATCAGCCCTGAAAATAGACAAACCTTGATTAATAAGATTTACCAAGGATTAAACCCAGGTGGCGCTTTAATCGTGTCTGAAAAAATTCATTTTAACGACCCACACACACAACAGCTGATGAGCGATCTGCACTTAGACTTTAAACGAGCTAACGGCTACAGTGAACTTGAAATTGCAGCCAAGCGTCAATCCATTGAAAATGTTTTAATAACAGATGACGAACAAACGCACTTTCAGCGTTTTAAAATGGCTGGATTTAATACCAGTACTTGTCATTTTCAGTGTCTTAACTTTGCATCCTTTTTAGCGGTAAAATAGGCCTCACTATGTTACTCATGATTGACAACTACGACTCATTTACCTATAACCTGGTGCAGTATTTTGGCGAGCTGGGACAAACGGTTGAAGTCCATCGTAATGATGAAATTACCATTGAAGAAATTGAGCAGCTAAACCCTGAATTTTTGGTCATCTCACCGGGTCCCTGCACACCAAATGAAGCGGGAATTTCCATTGAAGCCATTCAGCACTTTAGTGGAAAAATTCCAATGATGGGTGTTTGTCTAGGATTTCAGGCCATGGTTCAAGCATTTGGTGGCAAGGTTATTGGCGCTAAAGAAATCATGCACGGAAAAATTTCTAAAGTTCACCACACCAACAGCGGCATGTTTAGTGATTTAAAAAATCCATTAAATGCCACTCGGTATCATTCGCTGGTTGCTGACCAACTCACGCTACCTGATTGTTTTACAACAACCGCTTGGACTGAAAATGAGGCGGGCGATATCGACGAAATTATGGGCATTCGACACAAAGACTTTGCGCTCGAAGGCGTTCAATTTCATCCGGAATCTATTTTGACTGAACAGGGTCATGAGATGCTTAACAACTTTTTACAAGGAAAAATCTAAAAACCATGGAAATTATTGACTTTTTATTAGCAGAAGATCAGCTATTCACAACCATCACACTGCTTGTTTTAATCGCTTTGCTTATTGGTAATATCATTGCAGATAAATTAAAAAAATATGAAGACATTGATGCTAATGCTGCTACCGAACTGATGGATGATGACAATTTAATTATTTTAGATGTCAGAGAGCAAAAAGAAAGAAAAGCTGGCTATATTAAAGGCGATATTCACATTCCACTAGGTGATGTTAAAAATCAATTAAGTAAACTAGATAAAAACAAATCAATTCTGGTTTATTGTCGTAGCGGTTCGCGTTCTGCACATATTGCCGGATTATTAACCCGAAACGAGTACGAAAAAGTATACAATCTTAAAGGTGGCATTCAGGCTTGGAAAAGAGCAAAAATGCCTGTTAGCACTTAATTACTAAAGGTACGATCATGAAAAAAAATAAAATTTACTGTAGCGACGCCTGTCCTTTTTGCCAGCGTGCTTATCAATTACTTGAAAAACGCGGCATACCTTTTAAGAAGCATTATGTCAAAAGTCCAAGTGACTGGGACGAAGTCATGGAATTAACTGGTAGAAATACTGTGCCGCAAGTATTTATTAATGGCACGCATATTGGCGGCTTTGATGATTTAAGTGCCGCTGACCAATCAGGCAAATTGGATAAAATACTGGCTCAGTAATGAGTAACAAACTCAGCATTATTGGCGCCGGCGCTTGGGGAAGTGCTTTAGCAATCGCCTTAAGTGATAAATTTGACACTATTTATCTTCATGCGCACACTGAAATTGAGGCTCAAACACTAAAGCCTCAGCATCACGCCCTGCCAAAACCCTACACTGACAATATTGAAATTATTTATGGCTTTGAAGTATTAAAGCATGTGAATGACATTCTTATTGCAACCCCCAGCTACGCGTTTAGCGAAGTGCTAGAAACACTCAAACCTTTAATAACCTTACAGCATAATATTGCCTGGGCCACCAAAGGCTTTGATACCCGTGCACATTGTTTCTTATACCAAAGTTTTGAGCGTATTTTGCCCACACATCAGGGCTGCGTACTATCAGGGCCAAGTTTCGCCTTTGAAGTAGCTAGTCACAAACCTACTGCGCTAGTTGCCGCCTCCAAAGATAAAGAGACTCGAAGTCACTGGGCTGAATTAATTCGCACAAAAACATTGCGTGCCTATACCAATAAAGATGTTATCGGCGTTGAAGTTGGCGGTAGTGTTAAAAATATTCTAGCAATTGCTGCTGGTATCGCTTCTGGTCTAGGCTACGGCATTAATACGCAAGCAGCCCTAATTACTCGTGGCCTAGCTGAAATGACTCGATTGGGAGTTAGTATGGGTGCTAATCCTGATACTTTTGTTGGTTTATCCGGATTGGGAGATTTGGTGCTCACTTGCTCTGATGATTTATCTAGAAACAGGCGTTTTGGTAAAGAACTAGCTAATGATCATAGTGTTGAAAATGCTTTGATCAATGTTGGTGCTACGGTCGAAGGCTTGAATACCTTGGATTTGATTTTATCAATTGCCACTGAACAACAAGTTGAAATGCCAATTTGTGAACAAGTATATTACGTCACCCAAGGTAAAGTAAGTCCAACAGAAGCGGTTAACCACCTAATGTCACGCGATCAAATTGATGAATGAGACTTAGCTTATTGCGCCATGGAGAGTCCGTTGGCGGACGAATTTATCGAGGCAATCAGGATGATCCATTAACAGACAAAGGTTGGCAACAAATGCTAGATTCTACCCAAGATCAATCTTGGGAATTGATTGCCACATCACCATTGTCACGTTGTCACGCTTTTGCAAATCATTTGCAAATAGAATTACAGGCACAATTAATAACACTAAATGATTTTTCAGAATTAGGCTTTGGTGATTGGCAGGGTTTAAGTAGTCAAGCTATTGGTCAGGATCGTGTTAATGCTTTTAAACAGGACCCTATTAACAACAAACCGCCCAATGCTGAAAACTTATATGATTTTCAACATCGTGTCTTGAACAGTTTTAATTCTGTTGTCAATCATAAAGCTAACTCAATTTTAATTGTGGCACATGCTGGTGTGATTCGCGTGATTAAATCACATCTACTTAATCTACCCATTGAAAAAATGTTTACAATAGAGGTTATGAGTGCCTCTTGTGAAAATTTTGAAATTTAAAGCCATTCTTTTAGCTTCGCTGCTAAGTGCATCAACAGCGCATGGGAGTGAGTTTTGGGGTCTTGAATCTTGGATGAACTCATTGCAAACACCAGATTTTGAAAAAATTAACAACGTTAATGAGCGCAAACATGCCTTTTTTCAATACCTTTTGCCTGAAATCAACAAGCAAAATGAGAAAATAGTACAGCTTAGGCACGATATCAAAACAGGCAATATTAATCAATTTAAACTCGATAAGATTTATCAATACTACCGTGTAGAAAAAGACGATATCAACACGTTATTAACTCGGGTTGATATCGTTCCCGCCTCCTTGATTTTGGCACAAGGCGCCTATGAATCAAACTGGGGCAGATCTCGGTTTGCCAAATATTATCATAATTTTTTTGGACTCTGGTGCTTTGAAAAAGGTTGTGGCATTGTGCCATTAAAACGCGATGAAGCTGCCACTCACGAAGTGGCAAAATTCTCCTCACTGAGTAAAGGCATTGAATATTACATGCGCTCAATCAATCGAAATTCCGCTTACAAAACTTTAAGGAAAATTCGTCGAACCAAACGCGATCAAAAATTACCCATTACTGGCATTGCGTTATCAGAAGGACTGGAAAACTATGCTGAAATTGGTTATGACTATGTAGAGACGGTGCAATCTATTATCCGTTACAACAAGCTAGACCAGTACGACTTCAAATCATAACCAATAAAAAACCCGCATAAAGCGGGTTTTTTGTAACAGCTTGAAAACGATTTAACGTTTTGAGAACTGCTCGCTCTTACGTGCCTTCTTACGGCCAACTTTCTTACGCTCTACAATTCTAGCATCACGAGTAACAAAACCAGCTTTACGTAAATCACCACGTAATTCATTGTCATACTCCATCAATGCACGAGTAACACCCAAACGAATTGCACCCGCCTGACCCGTATCACCACCACCACTCACCATGATATTGAAATCAAACTTATCTCTCATTTCAACAGTGTCTAGTGGCTGGTTAATGATCATTGAAGAAGTTTCACGGCCAAAATATTCATTCATTGGACGTTTATTAACGGTGAATACACCCTTACCTTTAGTCATGTAAACACGAGCTACTGATGTCTTTCTTCTGCCTGTTGCGTAAAATGTTTCTGTCTTTGCCATAATAATTCTTACCTTAAATATCTAAAACTTGCGGCTGTTGTGCACCATGTGTGTGCTCAGAACCTGCAAATACTTTCATCTTTCTAAACATATCTCTGCCTAGAGGACCTTTTGGCAACATGCCTTTAACAGCTTTGTTGATAATTTCTTCTGGCTTCTTAGCTTGTAAATCTTTAAATGCAACTGATTTTAAGTTGCCCACATAGCCAGTATGATGATGATACATTTTGTCATCAAATTTTTTGCCTGTTACTTTAACCTTTTCAGCATTAACAATTACAATGTAATCGCCAGTATCTGTATGTGGTGTGTACTCAGGCTTGTGCTTACCGCGAAGGCGAGATGCAACTTCTGTTGCCAAACGACCCAATGTTTTACCGTCGGCGTCAACCAGGAGCCAATCTCTTTTTACTTCATGTGCTTTAGCGCTAAATGTCTTCATAATAATTCGTGTGTATCTTCAATCAGAATAATCGGACTATTATAATCACTTTTAACTTTGAGTGTTAGCTTATCGATTAATTTTGTCTTAAATTATTTTATTTAAAAGCCGCTATTTACGATTCGCGGTTATTATATCCACCTAATGATAAATTCCCACGCACATCTTGATTTCGATAATCTAAATACCATTGCAGAAAATGCAGTGGCACTAGTGCCTAGTATCGGCAAACAAAACTGGATTGATGTGCAAATGTACCCTTATTTTGCTTTTGGCATTCATCCGTGGATGGTTGATGCCCATACGCAGCAAGATCTTGACTATCTCGAATATCTAATTAAATGCAATAATCCAGTTGCCATTGGTGAGTGTGGACTAGACTACCTTAAAGATATTGACAAACAAACCCAGCTGCATTTTTTTAGCGCTCAGCTAATCATGGCAGAAAAATACAACCTTCCTGTAATAATTCATGCGGTTAAAGCGACAGAGGATGTTATTTTTCTACTAAAAAAACACCCGAAATTAACCGGTGAAATTCACGGCTTTTCTGGCAGTGAATTTCAAGCCAAACAGCTAACTAACATGGGATTTTATCTTGGTTTTGGCATGCAAATACTCAATCAACAGTCCACCAAAATTCGACAAATTGTTAAAAACTGTCCGCTAGAATTTATCCTCATTGAAACGGATGATCATATCAATCCAAATGATTTATCCTTAGTTGCACAAGAGATTGCAAACCTTAAGCAAATACCCGTAGATGAAGTCGTGCAACAATGTGATAATAACGCAGTTAATCTATTTAATTTAAAATAGCAAAAAAAAACGAGAGGAAAATGGCTGGAAGTTGCGCACGTACTGAAATACTATTAGGTCAACAAGGTTTAGCCAGATTGGCTGAATCGCATGTGCTTATCGCCGGCCTAGGTGGTGTTGGTGGCGCTTGCGCTGAAAGTCTATGTCGAGCCGGTATTGGCACACTTACCTTAATTGATTTTGATATCGTTGAGGCAACTGACTTAAACCGACAAATTATCGCGCTTAACTCTACTTTAGGACTCAAAAAGGTAAATGTATTGGCTGATCGATTACATGATATTAACCCTGATACAGTCATTGTGAAGCGTGATGAATTTATTGATCGACAAAAAGCTGAATCAATTGCCATGGAAAGTGATTTAAATTTTGTCGCTGATTGTATTGATGCTATTGCCTATAAAACTGTCTTAATAGATAGTTGCAATAAATCAGGCATGCCGATCATTTCCAGCATGGGTGCTGGTGGCAGATTAGACCCAACACAGGTAAAAATTTCGCGCATGGATAAAACTCAAAATTGCGCCCTAGCCAGGGAAATGCGCAAACAGCTTAGAAATATTCATGCCTCGATGAAATTTCCCGTGGTGCATTCAACGGAATTACAAATTAAGGCATTGCCTCATAAAGCAGTGACCGCGACAGATACTGCGCCTGCCGGCAGACCTAGAGCGGTAAATGGTGCCATCTCTTATATGCCTAATATCTTTGGACTAATGATGGCCGGACATATTATTCAAACATTACTCAAATCTTAATGGAGGAAAGCAAGGCTTTCCTCCTAAATATAAAAAAGGAGAAAAAATGGTTAGTACGCAAACCCCAGTTTGTGACTTTAGCTCACCGGCGATTAATTTTGAACTAAAGGGTGTTGATGGAAAAATTCATACGCTAGAGAGCTGTAAGGGTGAAAACGGCTTATTAGTGATGTTTATTTGTAATCACTGCCCTTATGTCAAGGCAATTATCGATCGAATCATTCGCGACACTGGCGAACTAAAGGCAATAGGCTTAAATACAGTGGCTATTATGTCGAACAACCCTGATGAATACCAAGAAGATTCATTTGAAAATATGCAAAAAATCGCCAAAGACATGGATTTTCCATTCCCGTATCTAATCGATGAAACTCAAGCAATTGCCAAGGCTTATGGCGCCGTGTGTACACCTGATTTCTTTGGCTATAATCAAAATCTAGAGCTGCAATACCGTGGCCGGTTAGACGCATCACGCAAACAGTCTGCTGCAACCGATGTAAAACGTGACCTATTCGACGCCATGAGTCAGATAGCTAAAACTGGCCAAGGGCCTAAAGAGCAAATTCCATCAATGGGGTGTTCAATCAAGTGGCTCGACTAAAATGTTAACACCTTATCAGACTGCTCAATAATTGCGTGTAAATCCTCAAGCGTTGACATTGGACATATATCGGTCGAGCCTGTTTTCCTAATCTTTAAACAGGTGCCGCAAGCAAACACTTTACCACTCTTATCAACAAAATCTTGCATTTGCTTAGGAATGTCAAAGTTATCACTATTCAATGCTTCACTTTCCACCCCTTTAGCGAGTAAAAAAACCTTAACACTATCGCCTTTTTTCAATGAAAAAGACCCTAGTCTGAAAGCATTAAAGACCGTCTCAGGATCATTTGAATAAATTACCATACCCAACTTCATAACAACCTCCATTAAATACCCATGTTACGATTTGATTGTACTCCTAAAATACATAAGGCGGATTCGACTCATAAGTGCACAACTCCCAATTGACGAGCATCAACACCCGTC
>JACNGB010000008.1 GCA_014384345.1 Candidatus Thioglobus pontius | reverse complement strand
AAATCTCTCGTCTAATTTTTTAAAACTTAAGATATTTAGAGACAAAGCCTTCAGATTCTTCTTTAGGGCCAAATTCAGCAACCACATCCATTGGTTTTTCTTTAGAAATTAGCCATTGAGGCATGGGTGGGTGCTCGCTACTACCACAAGTTTTTCCCAAGTTATTAGGGTGAAAAATCTTAACAAAACTAGGATTTTTCAAATCATCTGCATAGACAATGCCGCAGTAGCGTTCATCATGCTCACTATCGAGAATTGATTTTATTTGGTTGATTTGATCGCAAAATTCAGCCGAATCCATTACTTCAACGGGCATGGTGTCAAGCGTATCATACACATACCAGTCGCTTGGGCTATTATGCAGTGTTTCAAGCAGCGTATGGCAATCTTCCCACTGCATGATGCCCATAAAACGACCTTTGAATTGATTAAAATAGTTCATACATAAAAAAAGCCTGATTAAGGCTTTGTAGTTTACTGGCTTTATACTCTGCTGACAAGACGAATCGCAGAGTATAGGCTGTTGTTATTCAATGGTAATACTAGGGAATGCACTGACAGCACGATCTTGCTGTGTTAATTTGGCACTCACTTTTCTAGCAATCTCTTTATAAATTTGTGCCACTCTGCCGTCAGGATTTCTAGCAACCGTTGGCGTACCTTCGTCCACATCGGTGCGAATATCCATTTCTAGCGGCAAGGCACCTAAGAAATTTACATCAGATTCTTGAGCCATTGACTCACCGCCACCAACGCCAAAGATCGCTTCCTCATGGCCACACTTAGAACAGATGTGTAGTGACATGTTTTCAATAATACCCAAAATTGGAATGTTTACTTTTTCAAACATTTTCAAGCCTTTTCTGGCATCCAACAAGGCAATGTCTTGTGGTGTGGTAACAACAACTGATCCACTCACTGGAATTTTTTGAGAAAGTGTAAGCTGTGTGTCACCCGTACCTGGTGGCAGGTCGATAATCATGTAGTCAACACCACGCCATAGCGTATCACGTAACATTTGTTCCAAAGCTTGGGTAACCATAGGGCCACGCCAAATCATTGGATTGTCTTCATCAACCAAATAGCCAATTGACATACTTTGCATGCCGTGGCCAAGGATTGGCAATAATTTACCTTCTGCAGTAGTATCCGGCTTAAGGTTACTCACACCTAGCATTCTTGGCTGTGATGGACCATAGATATCTGCATCTAAAATAGCTACTTTGGCGCCTTCAGCTTGAAGTGCTAAGGCCAGGTTAACCGAAGTGGTAGATTTACCAACACCACCTTTACCTGAGGCAACTGCAATAATATTTTTGACCTCTGATAAGATTTCAACACCTTTTTGTGTGGAGTATTTAACAATCTTAGTTTCAATATTAACGTCAACATTGTTAATATCTTTGGCAGCCAAAGCATCGGTTACTTGTTGTTTTAATTCATCGTGGTAACCGCTAGCAGGGTAATTAAGCTCAATAGTAATAGTTACTTTTTCACCGTCAATATCAATACTGTTAATTGCGTTTGAAGAAACAATATCTTGCTCTGTGTATTTATCAACAACATTACTTAAAATGCTATTAATCGTATCTACGGATAAATCTGCCATAATCTTGTACCTGTATTTCAGTAAAATGATGCTATTTTATCGTATAACGATATCATCCAACCCTAATATTAACAAGTCAATACTATGAGTTCAAGAAAAATTTTAGTTACTTCTGCCTTGCCTTATGCCAACGGTGAAATTCACCTTGGGCATTTGCTGGAATACATTCAAACTGATATTTGGGTGCGCTTTCAAAAAATGATGGGCAACGAGTGTCATTACGTCTGTGCAGATGATGCGCACGGTACGCCAATCATGCTTAAAGCGAATGAGCTCGGTATTACACCTGAGGAGTTAATTAAAGGCGTGAGTGAGCGCCATCAAGCCGATTTTAAAGATTTTTTTATTGGTTTTAGCCAATACCATTCGACTCATAGTCCTGAAAATAAAGAAATTTCATCAGGCATTTATAACAAACTGAATGACAAAGGCTTTATCAAAACCCGCACTATTTCTCAAGCGTTTGACCCTGAAAAACAAATGTTCTTGCCAGATCGCTTTATTCGTGGCGAGTGTCCTAAGTGTGGCGCTAAAGACCAGTATGGTGATAACTGCGAAGTATGTGGTGCGACTTATTCACCTACAGAGTTGGTTAATGCAAAATCAGCCGTATCAGGTGCTACACCAATTACCAAAGATTCTGAGCATTACTTTTTTGATTTGCCACAATTTGAAGATCAGCTTAAAGCTTGGACAGAAGCGGGGCACTTGCAAGCTGAAATTAGCAATAAGCTTTCTGAGTGGTTTGAGCAAGGCTTGCAGCAGTGGGATATTTCACGTGATGCGCCGTATTTTGGTTTTCAGATTCCGGGTGTTGAAAACAAATATTTTTATGTTTGGCTAGATGCGCCAATTGGCTACATGGCAAGTTTTAAGAAGTTGTGTGATGAGCAAGGTCTAGATTTTGACGAATACTTTAACAAGGATTCTGACACTGAGCTGTATCATTTTATCGGCAAGGATATCGTTTATTTCCACGCACTGTTCTGGCCAGCAATGCTAATGGGTGCAGATTATCGCACCCCAACGGCGATTTACTCACACGGATTTTTAACCGTTAACGGCCAAAAGATGAGCAAGTCACGTGGCACATTTATTCAAGCCCGCACTTACCTAGAAAGCTTAAATCCTGAATGTTTGCGTTATTATTACGCCTATAAACTCTCTAATCGAATTGATGATATTGATCTTAACTTACAAGATTTTAAACAAAGAGTTAATTCCGATTTAGTTGGAAAAGTGGTTAATATTGCCTCGCGTTGCGCTGGCTTTGTGGTGAAAAAGTTTGATAAAACTTTGTCAGCTTACGCCATAGAATCTGAGCTATATAATGAGTTTGTTACTCAAGGCGACGCTATTGCCAAACTGTATGAAACTCGTAATTACAGTCAAGCTATGCGTGAAATCATGAAGCTTGCAGATAAAGCCAATCAATATGTTGACGAACACAAGCCTTGGCAGTTAATTAAAGAAGAAGGCAAGGAAGCGCAAGTTCATGACGTGACTTCGTTAGCACTTAATCTGTTTCGTGTATTGATTACTTACTTAAAACCGGTATTGCCAGAGATGGCTAAACAAGCTGAGTTGTTTTTAAATATTGATGAGCTTAAATGGGCTGATTTAAAACACCCATTAACCAAGCATCAAATTAATAAATTTAAGCCACTGATGTCACGCATTGAAGACGATCAAATTAATAGTGTGATTGAGGCATCTAAGCAAACCGTGGCCAAGCAAGAGCCTGAACAAGCAGAGGAAGATAATATGATTAGCATTGATGACATTACTAAAATTGACCTATGCATTGCCAAAATTGTTAAGGCTGAGCATGTAGAAGGTGCGGATAAGTTATTGCAACTAACGCTTGATATTGGTGAAGAAAATACGCGCAATGTATTTGCTGGCATTAAAGCGCACTACAATCCTGAAGATTTAGAAGGTCGTTTAACGGTGATGGTGGCTAATCTGGCGCCAAGACAAATGAAATTTGGCTTATCTGAAGGTATGGTGCTGGCAGCGGGTGATGGTAAAACATTACATATTTTATCGCCGGATTCGGGTGCACAACCAGGCATGAAAATCAGCTAAAAATTTAGCAAATTTTCAAAATATCTTAAATTCACTACAGAATAGAGCTTAAATAGACGTGCAAACACCTATTTAAGCTTAAAAACAGACTATTTATAAGCACTTTCTAATCACAAGGCGTCAACGTCTATAAAATTTAGCAAATTCTTTAAATGGGTAGATTTAAGGCGATATTAACGTAAAATACCTCTTTTTGGAGAGAAGTAAGGGCGGTTGTGTTACTCGCTTGGAAACCTTTCCTAGAAAATAAAATATTTAGACCATTTGTTTTATATTGGAGAGATGTCAGAGTGGTTTAATTTGCTCGCTTGGAAAGCGGGTGTACGGCAACGTACCGAGGGTTCGAATCCCTCTCTCTCCACCA
>JACNGB010000009.1 GCA_014384345.1 Candidatus Thioglobus pontius | reverse complement strand
TTACAAAATTTTGCTTGGAATTTTTAGAAAAGAGTCGCTTAAGTTGTCTTGACCCAATATTTTTTTCATTTTCTTATTTATCAATGATTAAGGTTTTAAATAGCTGTAGCCTTGCTCTTGTAGTTCGGTTGCTCTAAATGCACCACTAGCAGCAAGGTTTACACCGTCAATTAACTCTGGGTATTCACCTTCTTTTTTGAGTTTTTTCTCCATCGTTCCCCAGCCGGCTGTAAATACAATGCCTTTATCAATCATATCTTCAATACGCGAGACAAATCGCTCTTTATCTTCACGAACCAAGTCTAATCCAGGGCCGCAAACAACCACCTCAACAGTGACGTTATTTTTACCGAAAGATTCGTATAGATCATTAGCCATATTAAGTGCTAATTGCTGGGTTTTTAATCCGCGCTGGTCTAAATGGATAACAACCTTATGCTCGATTGCGAAACTGCTTAATGAGGCAAATAGAAGCAAACTGAGAATGATGCCTTTCATATTGATACTAAGTTAAATAAGTATGCGTATTATATTGCTCTAATATAGAAATAGCCATAACGGTAAACCATATTAATTTATTCATGAGTTGCATCCAATAAAAAGGCGCCATTTATGACGCCCTCAGAATAACAAAAAATTAAATATTATGGTCTGATGTAAGGGTAGCCTTGTTACTGTAGTTTGGCAATTCTAACCATATCGGATGGGGTGATGGTTAGATTGCTTTACGCTTGTTTTTTAAGTTTTGCGTAATAAAAGCCATCAAAGTCATGGGCTGGCAATTGTTGCCTGCCAACAACGGTTTTAATCCCCCAATCTACATCGATTTTGATCTCGATAGCGTCAGCGTGATTATTAAGAAATTCAGCGATCTGGAACTCATTTTCTGCTTTTAAAATGGAGCAAGTCGCATAAAGTAGCGTGCCACCTGGTTTGAGCATTGGCCATAAATTTTCCAAAATATCTTTTTGTAAGGTTACTAAATTAGTAATGTCTTTGGGTTTACGTAAGAGCTTGATGTCAGGATGGCGGCGAATCACACCCGTTGCAGAACACGGCGCATCGAGCAGGATTTTGTTAAATAATTCGCCAGTCCACCAATCTTGTTGTTGAGCGTTGCCCTGGATAATTTCAATATTGTTGATATTAAAACGTTGAGCGTTTTGTTTAACTCTTTCTAAGCGCTCTAGATCGCTGTCGAGTGCGATAATTTTAGCATTTGGCGCGAGTTCAGATAGGTGTGTAGTTTTGCCGCCAGGCGCGCTACAAGCATCTAAAATCAAATCAGTATTTTGCGGGTCTAATAAAGGTGCAGATAGTTGCGGCGAGGCATCTTGCACATAGCAAGCGCCCGTGTCAAAATCTGGCAAATCATAAACACTAACAGGCTTGTTTAAAACCAGTGCCTGGGGTGCACTGTTGAGTGCCCTGCTCTTAATATCGATGGCTGATAATTGCTGCTGATAGTGAGCAGTTGAGTGCTTAGGATGAATGCGAATCGTCATCGGTGCTTGAATATTATTCTGATTAAGAATTTGCTCAAAATGATCCGGGTAATTTTGTTTGATTTTTTTAACTAACCAAGTGGGGTGTGAAAAATGCACTTGTTTGAGTAGTGCATCCTTGTCCCGATCAATTTGTCTTAAGATGGCGTTAACTAGCCCCTTGGCCCAAGACTTATTAAGTGTATTGGTTACATCAACCGTTTCAAAAATACTGGCATGTATCGCCACCTTAGAGTATAAGATTTGATAAGCGCCTAATAACATTAAGCAGTGAATATCTAGATCTTCTTTATCCAAAGAATGATCAAGTAAGTTGGTGACAATGTCATTGAGCTGATGGTAATAGCGAATGGTGCCAAAAACTAAGGATTTGGCCAGTGCATCATTTTGATCAGGATAATCAAAAGCGGACAATGATTTCTTATCAAGAACAACCGAGCAGATTGCTTCTAAAGCGACGAGTCTTGTGTTGTTAGCGGTCAAGAGTGGTTTTGATTTTATTGAGTAGCTTGTCAGCAGGTAAGTAGCCAGGAAGATGCGTACCATCTGATAGGAAGATGGCTGGCGTGCCTGACACACCCAGTTGTTGAGAGATGTTTAGTTGTTGAGCAACAGGATTATCACAGGCAGGAGAATCTGGAATGGTGCCTAAATCGTTGTAATCATTCATAGCCTGATTACGATCTGCAGCACACCAAATTTTTTGCATTTTTCCTTGGGCTCTTGGGTGCAGGGAAGCCAAAGGAGAGGCTAGGTATTTAACAGTAATGCCTAATTTATTCATTTTTTCCATTTCGTTATGCAGGCGTTTGCAAAATGGACAATCGACATCGGTAAATACATGCACTTGATAGTGTTCATTTTCTGCCTGATAGATAATTTTATCTTTTTCAGCAATGGTGGCAATTAAGGCTAATTTTAGGTTTTTTACTTTACTGCTTTTTTCAATTAAACTGCGGGTGGTAAGATCAACCACGTCGCCTTGAATAAGGTATCGACCATTTTCAGACACCAGCATAGAATCAATAGGGTTGTAAGTAATCACCTCATAAACCCCTTTGAAGTTAGAAGGGGTAATGTCTTGCTTGTCAATTTCGCCAAAAAAACGACTTAGATGTTGAATAACCTCATCTTTAGAGGCATTTGTACTGCCGGATAATAATAGTAGGGCTAAGAAAAAAGATTTAATCATGACAAAAGTACGGATGAAAAATGAATAAATTTTACCTTTTTAGGTAGAATATCGGCATTATATTTTTTAACTGAGGAAGTGGCGTGGAATTTTCATTAATTGATACAACCATTCAGCAATTTGATGGTGACTGTGTGGTGGTTTTTTCAAATTCAGAGGTGGCCAATGATGATTCGAATATTCAGCAATTGATTGAATTGAATCACTTTGAATCAAAATCAGGTACAACCCTATTGTTAAATTTGGTTGCTGGTTTCAAGGCTAAGCAGGTGATTGTTGTTGGCATGGATAAGGCGCCAAACACGGCTAAAAACTACACGAAGGCATTAAGTGCAGTTAGTGGTGTACTGGACAGTCTTAAGTCAAAAAGTGTGATGATTCAAGCGCTTGATGTGGATGGGTTTGATGAGTCTTGGGTGCATCGCACGGGTGCTAGAGTATTGCAGAATGCCACTTATGAAATTCAGAAACTGGGCGCTGATAAAGTTGATCGAGTACTGGAAAATATCGCTTTTCAGTCAGACAATGATAATGCTCACGAGCTAGCGCAAGGTCACGCTATTGCAGATGGTATGGCATTAACGCGCCATTTAGGCGATCTACCTTCTAATATTTGCACGCCATCTTACTTGGCTCAAACAGCGCAAGAGTTAGCTGACGAATTTAATCTTGAGTGTGAAGTGTTAGAAGAGGCTGATATGTCAACACTGGGCATGGGTTCTTTGTTGTCGGTTTCTAAAGGCTCTATTGAAGCGCCAAAACTGATTAGCCTGAGCTATCAAGGTAATGGCAATGCTAAACCAATTGTATTAGTGGGCAAGGGTGTTACTTTTGATAGTGGTGGTATTTCACTTAAACCTGGTGTTGGCATGGATGAAATGAAATACGACATGTGTGGCGCGGCATCTGTGCTGGGTACGATGCGTGCTATTGCCCAAATACAACCAGCTATTAATTTAACCATTGTGGTGCCAGCGGTTGAGAATATGCCAGCACACAATGCTTCAAAGCCTGGTGATGTAGTGACGAGCATGTCTGGCCAAACCATTGAAATTTTAAATACTGATGCAGAAGGGCGTTTGATTTTGTGTGACGCCTTGACCTATGTTGAAAAATTTAACCCTGAAGTGGTGATTGATACAGCAACCTTGACCGGTGCAGTGATCGTAGCACTGGGCAAGCATCATTGCGGACTTATGGCGAATGATCAAGACTTGGCCGACGATATTCTTGCCGCAGGTAAAACATCTTTAGATACAGCTTGGCAATTACCTTTAGATGACGAATACGATGAATTATTAAAATCAAATTTTGCCGATATGGGTAATATCGGTGGGCGTGAAGCGTGCACAGTAACAGCGGCTTGTTTCTTGGCCAGATATGCCAAAGATTACCGTTGGGCGCATCTAGATATTGCTGGTACTGCCTGGGTGAGTGGTGCTAAAAAGGGTGCAACTGGTCGTCCAGTGCCATTGTTAACCCAGTATATTTTGAATCAGATTAATTAAGGAGATTTTATGTCAAGTTTTGAAAATGTGACTGTTATAAAAGAAGCAAATATTTATTTTGACGGCAAAGTGACGTCACGCATGGTAGAGTTTGCTGACAGCTCGAAAAAGACACTAGGCATTATGATGCCAGGTGATTATGAATTTGGTACCGATGATAATGAGCTAATGGAAATTCAAGCAGGTGAGATGGATGTGCTGTTGCCTGGCGCAAGTGATTGGCAAACGTTTGTCAAAGGTACATCCTTTGAAGTGCCAAAAGACTCAAGCTTTAAGTTGAAGGTCAAAGAGGTAACTGATTACTGCTGTTCATACAGTAAATTCGCATCATAAGTGCACAACTAAGTTTAATTAGCAATGGTGTATTTTG